>JBGSVU010000496.1:0-3237 GCA_041752775.1 Pirellulaceae bacterium
CGTGAACAAAGAGAACAGGATGAAAGTGGCTGCTGAAATCATGGGTTTCTACCGCAAAGGAATGCTGGACGAGGCGATTGCAACGGAAGCCCTCGACACGATTTTCTCCGGAGGCGGAAAGATCCTGTTGAACGGTCCCGACAAGGATCGCACGCTGTTTTTGAAGAAAGTCCTTGACGAATAACACTGCCAAAAGCGTTTTCCAGTGATTGAGATTCACCGCTCTGAAGCTCTTTGACTTCGGGGCGGACAGGTATGCCTTCCTGGAGACTCTTTCCGGGATCGGCGTCCGGCAAGCGAATGATGAAAACGCTCCCCTTGCCAATCACTTCCGCTGACTCTGGAGTTACAACCAGCGCCGTGCTTTCGTCGATCCCGATTCCGGTGATGGAGGGATAATCAGCGATGACCTGGGTCAGATCGGGACTGCGGTCGCGCTGGCTGAAGTGCTGGTCGATTCCCACGCCAGGCAAAAACGCGAAACCCCGGCGGTATCCGTCCTGGACCATGATCTGGTTGCCGACGGGTGCGCCGCGGATCAGTAAATCGCCAATGATCGAGGCCCCCGCTGAACTGCCGCCGATCACGCCTCCCCGTTTCAGGCAATTGTGCATTTCCTCGAGGGCCCGTGTCCCTTCGTAGTGATCGACAAAGTTCCACTGGCGTCCTCCTCCAAACCAGATTCCTGTAGCGCTGCGCAGGTGTGCCAGGCAGGTTTCCGATTCGATGTCCTCCAGTCTGATTTGCGGCAACGTCAAGACAGTACCTGCGCCAGCCGTCTGGAACAGGTCTTCTTCGCCAGCCCGCTGGGGAGGACGCGTTGTGGCCGTGGGCAAGACCACGATCTTTGCATCGGCACCTCCGGCCAGTTCCACAAACCGGCTGGCGATCTCCGGAACAATCTGTCCACCGCCCACAATCACCAGGGAACCTTTGGGAAAGTTCACTGGAATCTGTTCGTTGCCGGGAAAAACCGGCTGGCTTCTTTCCCGCGCCTGACGCACAAAAGTCATCCAGTCCAACCGGTCCTGCGGGCCAATCTTCAGTTCCTGTGCGGGTGCAAATCCGGTTTCCGCAAAAACGATCCGCGCATTCCCCTCGCCCATCACGCGCATCGAACGTCCGTTCACGATCACGGCGGTCGATTCGTCGATCCCCAGTCCAACGCGCGACGGGTTCTGCGCCACGGCTTTACGCAATCGTCCGATCCGGTCCCGCTGCGTGAAATGCTGGTCAGTAATGGCCCACGGCAACAGGTTCAACCCGCGGCTCATTTCGGGAGTTTCCTGGCCGCTCGCGATCATCACCTCGCTGCAGATCGCGGCGCCGGCGCTGGTGCCGCCGATCGTGCCGCCGCGCAACGCAAAATTCTCAAAGGCCACCTGGGCCCGTGTGTCGAGGAAAACTTCTGACAGCCGGCTTTGGTCGCCGCCCGAAAACCAGATTCCACTCGCGGACTCAATCTTTTTCACGAATTCTTCCGAATCTGCCACGGCGCGATCGCGGGTGTGCAAAACAGAAACTGATTCCGGCTCCAGCGGTATCCAGTCTTCGGTCCAGTACAGTTCGGTTTCCGTGTCGGCATAAATGCTGGCCGTCGGGATCACGATGATGCGGGCTTTTTTTCCCCCAGCCGCACGCACAAAAAATTTGCGAACATCCTCGGGCAATTCGCCACCACCGCAAATGACCAGCGTGCCAGGCGGATCAAAGGGAATGAGATGCGCGGGGGGCGCTCCGTCAACAGGCGGGACTTCAGCGCTTTGGCCTGACGCCCGGACGGAAGGGACGACGGCAGCCGCCAGCAAGACAACCATCAACCAGTTACGAGTGCTGTGGAGTTTCCGCTTTTTCATCAGCTTCACCAATCGATAAACAGGGTTGATTTGGGTCCGGAGCAGACTTCCCGCCGGTTTTCACTCCGGCAATTCTGTTTCGCGCGATTTCACAATACTCCGGTGAACAGTCGATACCCAGATAATGCCTTCCGGTTTTTCTGGCGACTGCTCCCAACGTGCCGGACCCGAAAAACGGATCGAGTGCCAGCCCGCCGGGCGGACAGGTCGCAAGGAGACAGATTTCGACGAGGGATTCGGGGAAAACGGCAAAGTGTGCCTGGCGGAATTTCGACAGCGGGATCGACCAGACGGTCCGCCGGTTTCTCCCGAGGGGGTGAAAAGCCTGATCCCAGCGGCCGTCGTGCAGATTGGAATTGCCGGAATTTTTCCCCTTTTCGGGGGTCCCGCCGCGGGTGCCAAAATGTTTCCGTCCGCCCTTCATTTTCGAATTGTCTGAAAATGTCACATGCGGCTGGCGCACGGCATCGGCATCGTAATGGTAATCCGTCCCGCGTGAAAAAAGAAAAATGTACTCGTGATCGGTCGTTGGCCTGGACTTGACCGAAGAAGGCATGGCGTTGGGTTTGTGCCAAATGCAGTCACTGCGCAGTATCCACCCCGCGTCCTGCATCGCGAGGGCAAACCGCCATGGCATTCCCAGCAACTGGCCCGACCGCGAGTATTTGTCGCCCAGTACGACCCATGCCGTTCCCGCCGGCACGACGACCCGCCGCAGTTCACTAAAAATCTCCACCAAACTCTGCAGATACTCCCCGGGCGTTGCTTCCTGACCGATTTGCTGCGGATATCCGTAGTCCCGTTGCTGGAAATAGGGCGGACTGGTGATCACCGTGTCGACGAGGTCGGCGGGCAGGCCAGCTGCGATGCTCAACGCGTCACCGCAGACGATTCGGTCGCTCCACTCGTTCTGTTCTGGTCGATTCAACGTCAGGACTCTGCTGTTTGGGGTCGCAGAAATGGCCGGAAGGTCAGTTTACATACGGTCCACGACACCAATGCCGAGCAACTCCAGTCCTTTGGCTATCGTGCGGGCCGTAATGTCACACAATGCCAGGCGGCTGTTCCGCAATTCGGGCGACTCCGCTTTCAGAACATGGCACTGGTCGTAAAACCGGAAAAACTGCTGGGCCAGTTCGAACAGGTACTGGGCGAGGATGTTCGGTTTGAACTCCACCAGCACTTCGTCAATCACCTCGCCAAATCGAATCAGCAGGACAGCCAACTGCCGTTCGACGCCGGAATCGAGCCGGAATCCGGTCTGCGTCTGCCGAATGATCGCCGGATCTACGTTGCCTTCGCGGAACACACCCTGCACACGGGCATAGAGGTATTGCAGATAGGTTGCCGTATTCCCTTTCAGTTCCAGCATTTTGTCGTA
>JBGSVU010000497.1:0-5424 GCA_041752775.1 Pirellulaceae bacterium
AATTTTTCCGTCGGCACGGGTCTCCTGCGATACAAAATCCGACGGTGGCGCTTCGCCGGGCGAGCGGATGTCTTCGATTAATTCCAAATCGTGGCGATGACCGGATTCGGCCGTGGTCTCGCCCCAGGCAATTGCGTTCTCCGATACCCGGCCCCCCCGCGCATTCAGCTTCTGTCCCGGTTCAACCGGTTGCAGTACTGACAGCGTCTGCGAATCACCGACCATCTGGTGCGTGTGCGACAGCCCGCGCCAGACAAAAATGAAACTGACAATTCCCATCAGGACCAGCAGCCCGGTCACCACCATCCCGAATCCGACGATCCGGCCGAGGACAACCTCCGTCGCCCGGACGGGTTTGGTTACGACCGTGTAGATGGTCCGGTTTTTGATGTCCTCCGGCAAACTGAAGGCACTGATCAGCAAGCCGACCAGCAGAATCAGCAACTGGGTGCCAAACATCACAAAATTGATATAAACCCGTTCGGGATGATCGACATTTCCCAAAAACCACCCGCCAAACAGCAGCAGGGCGGCAAAGATTGCAAAGGTGACGAGAATCACGCGCCTGCGAAAAGCTTCCTTCACCGCCAGCCGGGCGATCGCCCAAACGCGGCGCGGCGACGTCCCAAACAAATCCCGGGGAGCAGCACCCACTGTCCCGGCCACCGAATAGAACGCTTCCGACGGCCCATGCCGGAAAGTGGCCACCAGAAATCCGAAAACGATCCCCAGCACGGCGCCCGATGCCAACAGCACCAGAAACGTCACAATGCCGCTGGACAACCACTCAAGAATGTTGGGAAAACTCTCTACAACCATTTGAAGTTCCGCTGGATCCGGGATCGGAATTGTGGGAAAACTGGTGCCGGCCTATTTGCGTGCCCGTTCCGAACGATGACCAGGCCGCTCCTGGCTTTCACGAACGATGTCCAAAAACAGATCTTCGAGATTGGTGCGGGGATTTTCCATGGACAGGACTTCGCCGCCATGCTTTTCGATCAACAGCCGGATCTCCGCGTGTGCGGACTCCGGAATACCACGGAACCGGACCTGCGTTTCTTCACTGACTTTCAGCAGCGAATCGACCCGCCCCAGTTCTTTCAGTTCACCCTGATAAAGAATCGCGATCCGGTCGCAAACGTCCTGAACGTCAGCCAACAGGTGACTGCACATCACCACCGTCTTGCCTTTGGCCTTCAGTTCCAGAATCATGTCTTTCATTTCCCGCGTCCCCAGCGGATCCAGCCCGCTGGTCGGTTCATCCAGCAAAACCAGGTCGGGATCGTTGATCAGGGCCTGGGCCAGGCCGATGCGACGAACCATCCCTTTCGAATACTCCCGCAACTGGCGGCGGCGCGCGTGTTTCAGTCCGACTTTTTCGATCAGTTCTTTCGATCGCTCACGACGCACTTTGGCCGGCATATCAAACAGCCGTCCATAAAAATCAAGCGTCTCTTCGGCGTTCAAAAAACGGTAGAGGTAAGATTCCTCCGGCAGGTAACCAATCCGTTCATTTTTTGTGACTTCCGTCGCGTCCCGGCCAAAAACCAGTGCCCGCCCGCTGCTGGGGAAAAGCAGACCCAGCAACAATTTGATCGTAGTCGATTTGCCTGAACCGTTCGGGCCGAGCAAGCCGAAAATCTCGCCTTTTCGCACGTCCAGGTCCAGTGCGTTCAGGGCCCGGACTTTTTGCCGCCCCCAAAAGTCCCGATAAACTTTGGTCAGGTTCTGGGTTTCGACAACGACATCCGGATTGTAGTCCGGATTGGTCTGCTCAAGTTTCTTCTGCGGCGTGTCGGCCGTTGTCGTTGCCATGCGAATTCCACTCCCGGTCATTTTCGGTTCCGGCCCGGCACAACGCCCGGCCACCTGTATTGCTGTCAGATCCGACTGGTCAGTACGCAGCCCGCCCTGCCCACTTGCGACAAATCCCGAACCTGTGCATTCTACGGCATCAGGACCGGTGAAGTTTTCAGGACTGTTCCCGGCTCGATCTTCTTTCTCCCCCGCGAACCGGCAAAACCAGGCATTGACAGTGGCAGGTGAGGAGAGCATGACAGGCGGAGACAGGGCATTTTCCAATGTTCTGACCGATGCCATGATAGATTTGCCGGGCCAGTACTTCAAGTTGCCCTGCACGAATGACCAGCGACAGGCCAGACATCGGCCCTGCCAGTCGGGTCCGCAACCCCCACTGCCCTTCGCCTTCACCCTGCGCTTGTCCACCGCGCGAATTTAACGTCAACTCTGGCCCCCCGGAATTCAGATGGAACACGACTTGCCCACCTCCGGGAAAAACCTCCAGCGCCTGCTCGCCCGCGTCAATTACGAAAGTCATCCGTGGCCGACCCGGGCCGGCATGAAACTCGATTTGCTCCGTGAACTGTTGGTGCGAATGGGCAATCCAGAACGCCGTTGCCCAGTCGTTCATGTGGCCGGAACCAAAGGAAAAGGGACCACGACCCGGTTGATTGCCGACATGGCCAGCGCCGCCGGTTACCAGACCGGAACCTATACCTCACCCCACCTCGAACATTTCAACGAGCGCATTTCACTGAACGGCACTCCGGTTTCGTCTGAAACCGTCGAACAGACGCTCGGGAAAATCTGGCCTGTGGTCGATTTGCTGGACGTGGAAATGGAAGAAAAACGCCAGCGGCGGCTGACCTTCTTTGACATTGCCACTGCCCTCGCACTGCAAATTTTTGCCGACCAGAACCTGGACCTCGTCGTGCTCGAAACCGGAATGGGAGGCCGGCTGGATTCCACCAACATCTGCCAGCCAGTCCTCTGCCTGATTACCAGCATCAGCCTGGATCACTGTCGCCAACTTGGGAGCAACGTGGTCTCGATCGCCCGGGAAAAGGCCGGCATTGTGAAAAAGGGTGTCCCCGTCATTTGCGGAGTCGATCCGCACAACCCGGCCGCACACGAAATCGCCGCCACCGCACGACAGCTCAACGCCCCCCTGCTGCAGATCGAAACCGGATTCGCCGCCAGCAATATCGTGTTGTTGCACCGACAAACGGAATTCACTTTTTCTTCCCGGTCGCCGAAACTGCTTTCGATTGACTCCATTTCGCTAAACATGCTGGGTCAGCATGCTGCCCAAAACGCGGCACTGGCCATCGCGGCCATCCAGATCCTGAGAGAAATGGGCTTTCACATCGACGACTTTGCCATTCGGACGGCCTGCCAGAAGGTTTGCATTCCGGGTCGCATCGAGATCGTCAGCCGAAACCCGCTGGTCGTTCTGGACGTGGCCCATAATCCGGCCTCCGTGGCCGCCCTTAGAGCGACTCTGCTGGAACAGGTACCCGAGTGGAGCCAGGCCAGTTGCCGAACCGCCCTGTGCGCCATCAGCCGGGACAAGGACCAGCGGTCGATCATCGCTCAACTGCTGGAATTTTGCGACCGGGTGGTCTTCACGCGTTTCCTCGACAACCCTCGCGCCACACCCCCAGGCGAACTGGCCACCATCGCGACCGAAATCCTCACGGAACGCTCGCGTGAAGGCCTCAGCGATAACCTCCTGTCCGCGGTCATTGAAACGACGGAAACTCCACTGGAGGGATGGCTGGCCTGCCAGGAACAACTGCGCCCCGGCACCGCAGTCTGCGTTACGGGATCAGTATTTCTGGTAGCCGAATTGAGACGGGCTGTCCGGAAAACAATTTCGGCTGCCTGGCCGATTGCGGAGGTGCCCGCTGCGGAGGGGCCGGCAACTGCGGTCGAAACGCCGCCAGTCCTGTAAACAGACCGGCGGCAGCGGCTACCGCCGGGACCGGTTACAGCAAAGTGCGTTCGACCCATTTGGTATCGACTTTGCAATCCACAAAGTCAGGGTGACGCAACACTTTCTGGTGAAAGGCGGCAGTGGTCGAAATGCCTTCCACCTGCAATTCCTCCAGCGCCCGCAACATGCACGCAATGGCCTGCTGCCGGTCGGGCTGGTGCACGATCAGTTTGCCGATCATCGAATCGTAATATGGCGGTACCGAGTAACCGGCGTGCGCGTGCGAGTCGAACCGGACGCCTTTTCCTCCAGGCACAAACATGCCGGTGATGGTCCCAGGACAGGGCTGAAAGTTCTTCGTGGGATCCTCGGCGTTGATGCGGCACTCAATCGAGACACCGTTGCAGGGAATTTCGGACTGTTTCCAGTCGAGTTTCTCTCCGTTGGCGACCCGAATCTGGCTTTTGACCAGGTCAATTCCGGTGACCTGTTCTGTGACCGGGTGCTCCACCTGGATCCGCGCGTTGACTTCGATGAAATAGAAATTGTTGCTGGAATCGACAATGAATTCGACGGTACCCGCGTTGTAATAGCCGGCGTTTTTGGCCATCCTCACGGCCGCCTGGCACAATTCCTTGCGAACGTTTTTGGGGAGAGTCGGCGCGGGACTTTCTTCGATCAGTTTTTGGTGTCGACGCTGGGTGGAGCAGTCCCGTTCCCAGAGGTGGAACATGTTACCGTGCTGGTCGCCAATAATCTGGACTTCAACATGCCGCGGTTTGTCGATGTATTTTTCGAGGTAAACGCCCGGATTGCCAAATGCCGCCTGGGCTTCGTTCATGGCCTGTTCGATGGCACTGGCGAGTGATTTTTCGTCATTGGCGACCCGCATCCCCTTGCCACCGCCGCCCGCCGTCGCCTTGATCAGAACCGGGAACCCGATTTCCCTGGCCGTGACGACAGCCTCATCTGCATTTTCGATCAATCCCTTGCTGCCGGGCACGACGGGAACTTTGGCCTGGTTGGCCAGTTCGCGGGCCGTGTTTTTGTCGCCCAGCTGCCGCATTGCTTCAGGAGTCGGACCGATGAATTCGATGCCGCTTTCGCGGACAACTTCGTTGAAGTGGGCGTTTTCGGAAAGAAATCCGAACCCTGGATGGATCGCCTCGGCTCCGCTGACTTCAGCCGCGGCAATAATTTCGCGAATTTTCAAATAGCTGTCCGAACTGCGGGGCCCACCCAAACAGTAGGCTTCGTCAGCCATCCCCACCCACTTGCTGCCCCGGTCGGCTTCGGAAAAAACCGCGACCGTTTCGATTCCCATTTCGCGGCAGGCCCGCATCACTCGCAGCGCGATCTCGCCACGGTTGGCGATCAGAATTCGGTTGAACATACAGTAAGTTACCAGGGCGAAGTCGTCAGAATCATCAGGCAACAGAGTCTTATTGTGGGACCAGTTTGAAGAGGGGTTTGTTTACGTCAACCGGTTCTTCTTCCCGGACCAGGACTTCAACAATTTTCCCCGCGACCCCAGCCGGCAATTCGTTGAATGTTTTCATCGCCTCAACCAGGCAGACAATCGTGTCGGCCTGAACCACATCACCAACTTTGACATACGAAGGCGCTGTTGGTTTTGGTTTGGAATAAAAGGTGCCCACCATCGGACTCTTGATGTAGATCGCGCCGGC
>JBGSVU010000498.1:0-9274 GCA_041752775.1 Pirellulaceae bacterium
GATGCGCCGCATTGTTGGCCAGGACGCCGGGACTGCTGCTGCTGGTGGCAGTCCCAAATCGCGTGAACAGGCTTTCAGATGAATACATGATGTATCCTGCGCCAGTCGCGTCATCGGTAACCGCAATTCCAAAATTTACCGGTGTGATACTGGTTGGTTCATTGCCTGCATCATAGGCAAAGAAAGTACCTGAAACTCCAAACTCTCCGCCGTTGGCAACTCCGTTCCAGATATTGGGTGTGATGACCAAATCACCCGTGGCATATCCCGCGGCGATTCCGCTGATGGTCGAGTTGGTCCCTTCCAGGCTGGTCACCGTGTCGGTCGTGAAATCGACTGCGGCCAGCAACCGGTCATTGGCAGTTGGGGTAAAATTCCTCCACGTAAAATTGCTGTTGTACTGCCACTGGCTGCCATTCAGACGGACGGCGACCAGATGCGCCGCATTGTTGGCCAGGACGCCGGGACTGCTGCTGCTGGTGGCAGTCCCAAATCGCGTGAACAGGCTTTCAGATGAATACATGATGTATCCTGGGCCAGTCGCGTCATCGGTAACCGCAATTCCAAAATTTACCGGTGTGACGTTCGTGGTTGTGGTACCGGCCAAATGCGTGATGTGCGTACCCGTCGCGCCAAACTCGCCGCTGTTGGCAACTCCATTCCAGATGTTGGGCGTGATGACCAAATCACCGCCAGTGTATCCTGCCACGATTCCATTGATGGTCGAATCGGTTCCTTCCAGGCTGGTCACCGTGTCGGCCGTGAAATCGACTTCGGCCAACAGCCGGTCATTGGCAGTCGGGGTAAAATTCCTCCAGGCAAAGTTGGTGTTGTACTGCCACTGGCTGCCATTCAGACGGACGGCAACCAGGTGAGCGGCATTGTTGGCAAAGACTCCCGGTGAAGTACTGTTGGTGGCAGTTCCAAATCGCGCAAAGAGGTCTTGCTGCGAATACATGATGTAACCCGTTCCGGTGGCATCGTCGGTTACAGCGATTCCATGGTTGACTGGAGTAACCGGAACTGTAACTTCTCCGCCGCAGTCATGATCCGGAATCTCGGCAATTGCGATTCCGCCCAACACAACGTCGCTGGTCGATCCCAGAGGATCGATCGTGATGACGATCATGCCACTGGCGTCGGCTGTAACAATCTCGGCATATTCACCGAGACTGCGGCTGCTGTCGCCAATTTGCCGGTTGATAAACAAATCGTTTCGGTTGAAATTCTGGTCAAAGGCAACGGGTGATCCGGCTCCCGTCAGGGTTACCCGCTGTTGAATCGAAGCGAATTCTCCCTCAAGACCGAAAACATAGATTTCGTAGCTGGCCGCAGGAACCAGGCCTGAATACGTCAGTACGAATGTATCTGAACCGTTGTAGATCTGGCCGTCGAGAGCAGCGAGGCTGTTGGCATGCACAGGCAGCGTACCGGCATTGATGCTGGCGGCAAAACCCGACCAACTGCCATTGGGCGACTCGTTGATGGTCAGATCAATTTCGGTCGCATTGCCGTTTTCGTCCGTCAGATTGCTGAATGTCGCGTTGCTGCCCCCTGTCACTTCCAGCCAGTTGGACGGATTGGTGCCGGAGGCCAGATCAAAGTCAACTCCAACCAGAATCGGACCGGCATCGATGATGGTCGCTGTATCGGTATGACTTTGAGGATTTCCGCTGCCATCGTCCGGATCGACGTAGGTCACAGTAATTACGTCAGAAACGGAACCCTGCAATGTTCCGTCATTTGCCGAAACGGTGCCACCGGAAATCATCAGATTGCCGGTATACGTTGAACCGTTGGCGGTCAGCACCATCGTTTCGGAATCACCGGAATCCGAAACAACCGTGACATTGATGGGGGGCACCGGATTTCCATCCGTGACCGTTACTGTAAATGTATCGCCGATCTGATAGGCCCCGGAGTCAAACGAGACCGAACCCGAGCCTGATCCGACAAAAACTCCGCCCCGGGCTTCGATTGCCGACTGGTAAAGTCCGATTCCCGTCCACCACGAAATATCGCCGTAAACGCTGGTGTTCGTCGTTCCTCCAGACAGGACGCCAGCGATGACCCACTCGTTGTTGACGCTGACCAGAATCGGTCCACCACTGTCGCCGGGCGCAGTGGTAGCTTCGTACGTCACGGGCAGGGGGCTGCTGCCGGGAATCGTGTTCGCGCCGCCAGTACCATTGTCAAAATCAGTCGACAGGATGTTGGAACCGCTTGCCCCGACCGGCGAACCGTAAACATCCAGAATATTTTCACCGCCCCACCGCCATCCATCGGCGGTGAATCCATGCCCCTGGCTGCCCAGCCCGTTGTAACCGTACCCAAGTGTTGCAATGACCTGGCCAACCAAAGACCCGGGATCGGCAACCAGCCTCATCGGTGTTGCGATATTGGACGGAACATTGCCCGTCAACGTCAAAATGGTTACGTCGCCGCCATTGAGCAATGATGAGCCGGAGTTTCCGCCAGCAGGATTAAAGGCCGATTGCACCGTCGCCGTAAATGTCGGGCTGTTGCTGTTGTCGCCAAAAACGACCAGGTCCCCAGCTCCAATGCCGCAATGACGGGCTGTCAGCACTGTGTTGGCGGCAATCAGGGTTCCGGTACAACCGCCACCAACCTCGACGACAGCATCAAAAGGCGCGGCGTATGCCCTCGAACCAGCTGCACCGATCGTATTGTTGATCACGATCCGGCCATATTCGCCGACCAGGACGTCGGGCTGGCTGAGCAAAAACTCCACCAACTCGAACGGAGTTTCCTGGCTCAGGACTGTTCCGGAGTTCGCATCCACATAAGTAACAAAGTCGGCCGTGGGAAAATCACCCTGCGGGGCCTTGATGAACGTACTCACTTGCCAGGACAACTCGGCACGATTTCCGGACTGAAGCCAAACCAGTTCACTGGAAACCCTTGCCGGGTTGCGCGCACTCACACTTTGTCGCGCTATCGACTCTGCCAAATAACTGTCGACGCTGACACCGGTCGTGGCTTCGACGAACAGTGATGGATTGCCACGATCAATGACTCTTTGGGTTTCACCATTCTGTTGAACAACCGAGATGTAAGCGCCCTTGATGGCGAATCCATTCAGGGTTTGCTGAAACAGGGCGGTAGTCGATGCCGAATCGGTTTTGCCAGCAATCAGTTGCAGATCATTGTTGCCCGACTGCAGATAACTGGTTTCCGGAAGACTGGCAATATCAGACAGAATGCCATGTTCCTGCATCGGGCTCAGGCCAAACGAAACCGACAACAGGCAACGGAGCTCGCATCGATCGTAGGCCAATACCAGGCTGGCCGGCAACCGGCGGTTCTGGCAATTGTTCTGCTTGCGTGTCCTGTTTTTTCGGGAAAAGCGTGCCTTTGCAGATTTCATGGAAACAGCCTTTGTACCAGTGATGATTGCCGGTTCTCCGTGCCTCATATACTGGTCGTATCAGGGAGGGATGTCAACACATTTCCCGCGATTTTTGGCACCGCAAATGAGGACATTGCACCTGTTCCCTGAAGAGCAATCGCAAACCGGGGGGACGGAAAAGACTGCCATGGCCGGAAGTGAAAAACGGGTTGTGCGTCTGGAATCAGCGTGACTGCCAGAATGGCAATTTTCTGGATTGCAGAAGCCCCGTGACAGGTTTGGTGCAAGGCGCTGCAAGGCGAATCGCCTTCAATCTGAATCGATTCAGTTTCGCCACCCTCGTCCTGAAGTCTATTTTGCGCAGTGCCCGTCGTGCACCGGGTCGTGGAACAGGTGGAACGGTCTGCACCATACGTCACAACGCGGCAGTGGGCGCCCGGAACCCGAATCCGCAGAGATCGAGGCAACGAACCAAGTCGTCCAGCACAGAATGTTCGACCGGTGCTCCACCAGCGCACCACCCCGTCAACGACGAACACCAGACCTGCCTGAAAGATGGGCAATCCGTATTCGACCCGCGAACGCTTTTTGCCTGCGGGACTCACGGCGGAGGACCGCGGTGCTACTTTCTGTAAGCACACTTCAATATCAGGGATTGCAGCCGGTGAAACGACCGCCCGTTCGCGATTCCCAGGACTTGACTGGACCAGTTGATTGACAGTGATTTGAGACCTGCTTTAGACTGGCCCACAAGGAGAATCCCATGCATGCCAGTACCCATTCGCGTTTCCGAACCGGGCTAACGTCCTTTTTTGTTCTGATGGTGTCCGCGTGGGTGTTTTCAGACAGCATCGCGGGCGCCCAGGAAGCAGCGAAACCGGCACCGCAAATCACCATTGTGACTGCAGTTTTTGGGACCGGGCGGGCTGCAGGAAAATGCGAGGCGCAAATCCGGGCGATTATTGCGGATCCTGACGCCATAACAGAAATTACAACTCGCGGACTGAAATTCAAAAATCCCCGGGGTCGGTGGCGCGACGTCCTGAGGATCACCTATCTGATCGACGAGAAACCTGTTTATGGCGAAGACGGCCAACCTGCGATTCTGGCCTTGACGAATGGAGTCAAAGTCAACCTCTATCAGTCGATTCTGGAACACGCCGCCGCCAATGCCAACAACAAACCGGCACCGGCCCAGCCTGCCGCGCCCATGGAACCAGCGCGAAGTCCGGACACGGCCAGGGCGCCCGAAGTGGTGGTTGCACTTCCTGGCAAACTGGCTCAGGTGCGAACGGGTGGCTCCGGCCGATTTCTGATTTTCCATATTCCGGACAAGTCGATTCTTGCTGTCGTGGATCTCGTCGAGCGGAAAATCGTCAGGGAAATTACCGTCAGCGCTGACGTTGCCTTTGCCGCCAGTCGGGAAAAGCTGCTGATCGCATTGCCCCGCGTCAACCAGCTGCAGCGATGGGACCTGACCACACTCGAGCGGGACCAGGCCTCATTGCTGGACAGAAACCATCCTGCCGATTTCGCCGTCATGGGCAGCTGCGGCGACGGACCACTGGCACTTTTCAGCAATGGCCATGTGCAGTTGTGGGATGTTCAGGAGCTGAAGCTTCTGCAGCCAAATGGTCCCATGTTGAGTGGTTACGACTCGCGGGGATATGGTTTGACAGTTTCGGCAGACGGCAAGACTTTTTGTGGATGGCGGAAAGGCATCTCGCCCACGACCTTTTCCGTGATGCGACTGGACAACCAGACGACAACCCTTTCCGAAACTTCAAAAGGCACTGGTTACAACGAAGAATGGGTGATGCCAAATACGGATGGAAGCATGCTGTTTCAGCATGGCGGCAAGGCCTGGACGCGCGACAATCTGCCTGTCCCGATGGACGCTTTCAACGATGAGGATGTTTTTCCAACGGAGAGTCCGGGTTTCATCGTTTCACTGCGCAGGAAGAATGCCAGGCAGTCCGAGTACACCATCTGCACCGCTGCCGACTTGCGACGCGTGCATACATTGGCACCGTTCGATTCGGTTACCAGCAGTGATTTGAATACGATGTGGGGAAGAATCGGAACAGGGCTGGAACCCAGTTTCCGGTATTTGCCCGAACACAATCTGGTTGCCTGTGTCCCCGACACGCTTGACCGGGTCATCATTCGCGACCTGGATTTGAAAGCCGTCCTCGATCAAACCGGCAAAGATTACCTGTTTGTCACGTCCAGGCCCACATCCGTCGTTTCTATCGGCGAGACCTTCACGTACAAACCCTCGTCTCTCTCCAATTTCAGCAACGTTCAGTATTCTCTCGACGCCGGTCCCGAAGGTATGACCATCGGTCCGGACGGCACCCTGACATGGCCTGTCAAAAATCGCCCGACTGATGGCATCGTCAATGTGATTGTGGTGGCCAACGCCCCAACCACCGTGTCCTCGATCCATGCATTTGAGATCAATGTCAAATCCAATTCGAAAACGGAACTGGCCGATGCATCACCAGGCAACTCCGGCAGGAGTGGGGGTGTTTCCGACGATACGACGAAAAACAACGAAGAATTGAAGAAAGTGCTCGAGAGGGACTTTCCGCCACCAGGTGGAAGGGACGCAATCGATGAACCGACGACTTCAGAAGCGGGGAACGACCCGGCCGTTCAATTACCTGGTGTTTTCGACATGGTCCGCACCGGCGGAGAAGGGCGGTTTCTGATTTTTCGAATTCCCGAAAAGGAAATCTTGGCGATTTTTGACCTGGTGAAACAGGAGACCGTCAAGGAGATTCCCGCTCCGAAAAACGTCGTCTTTGCAGCCAGTCGCGAAAAACTTCTGATCGCATTTCCGCTGACCAGCCAGCTGCAGCGATGGGACCTGAAATCCCTTTCACGCGACAAACACACCCAGCTGGATGTCGATAAACCACCCGAAATTGCGGTCATGGGCGCCAGTGGCGACGGTCCTTTGTTGATCTGGAGCAAACAAAAGAACGAGTTTCAACTCTGGGACATCGACCAGATGAAGCCGATTCAAGTCCGGGGCACGATGTTGAATTCGGTTGAAAATTCCGATCATGCGATTTCTGTTTCTGCTGATGGAAAAACGTTTTGTGGAGGGTCTTCGTTTAATGGCCGGCCGTACGAGGTGATGCGCTTTGACAATGACAGCTTGTCCGTGTTGAAAACGCCGGATGTACATGATCACGGCGGCCGCTGGGCCGCCCCCAGTGGCGACGGAAGTTTGTTGTTGCGATCCCCAAGCGGTGCCTACTATTACGACATGACCCCAATACCAATGGAAAAAGACGGAGATTCAACCCTGGTACCGACGGAGGATCCCCGTTACCTTTTGAACATCCGAATGTTTGACCGGGGCAGAAATCTGCAGCCGTCGATTTGTTCCGCAGCCGATATGCGGTCCATTCTTAAACTTGCCCCGTTCGTATCCATCCATCAAGAGCACGATTACGACACCCGGTTCCGGATTGGCGGGGAAGCAAGGTTGCGATATCTGCCGCAACACAATTTGATTGCCTGCCTTCCTTCGGAACGGGATCGGGTCCTCATTCGAAAATTCGACTTGAAGGAAGCACTGGACAAAACGGGCGAGAAATACCTGTTTGTCAACTCAAAACCCAATGCCTTCGTCAAAGTAGGCGAAACATTTGAATATCAAATCACCACCCTCTCCAGCTCCAAGGTTAAGAGTTATTCATTGGATGCTGGTCCGCCGGGAATGGTGGTCGATTCGGGGGGGAAAGTGACCTGGACTGTCGATGCGCGGCCGACGGGAAGCGTTTCAACTGTTGTAATTCAGACCGAGAATGCCGATGGCAAGCTTTACTCTCATGCATTCAGGCTACATGTGGGACGTGATTACGGGAAAGGTGTTGCCGGGAACGGCAAAGCAGGCCCGAGCGCGGCATTTGTTAAAGTGGACGAAGCGGTACTGGAGTTACCGCATCCACTTACATCGATAACTCCGGGACTGGATGGCCGAATGTTGCTGCTGGCTGGCGATCAACTGGCAATACTCGGTGCCGACGGATGGACCGTAGAAAGTTCCGTGACACTGGACAAGCCGTACAAGAAAATTCACGAGCGGGAAAGTTATTATGTTGCCATCGCAGACGAGCCGAATGAGGTTTTTGTCCTGGACAAAACGAACCTCAAAGTCATTCGGTCGATGCAACTCGGATTCAGTCGATTGACCGACCTCGTTCCGCATCCAACTCTGCCCGTCAGCTACATTGCCGGCGACAAGTACAGGGAAGTTCCCAAGTTTTGCTTTATTGTGTTTGACGAAACGAAAGGCGAGGGAACCGAAGAACGGGACTGGGTTGGAAACTGGTTGGCCGTTGATCCACGAGGCGGATCTCTGATTGCCAGTTATGCTGACAGTTATGTAAGCGGATCGGAACTGATGATGAACCCGACTCGTTGGCATGTTGTGCCGACACATGGGTATTTACATTGGTTAATACGCTACAAGCTGGACAGAAAAGGAATCCCGCTCGTTGAAGAAGTAAAAGAGGAAGCCTGTGGCGGTGGGCGCGGGATTCGAATGTCTCCCGATGGCAAACGGGTTTGTTACGTTGGACACTCCGGATACCCGTCCGGTTCGCAGAATCAGGCCGGGTGGAACAGCAAGGACTTGTCGAAGTCTCCCGTGATTTACAAGATGAAGGATCGCTGTTCAACGCAGGAAGTTGCTTTCCATCCCAGCTTGCCAATCGTTGCATCACCAGGAAGTGGTTCGGCAGTATTCTTCAATTCTGAAACCGGCGAGATCGAAGCCGACCGGCTGGCGGGTGATACGGACATATTGACCGGCGTGAAAGTCGATCGAATCCATTTTTCGCCGGATGGAAAAAACCTGATTCTGGATACCGATGTCAATGGAGTTCATTACCTGCACAAATTGGCGCTGAAGTTAAAACCTGGAGAATTGAAAGCCGTCGAGGCGGGTGCGAGTCGAAAAGCCAACGAAGTGGAAGCGAGGTCGGCTCCTGCGGCGACTGTGCCACTGATGAAGTTCGACGCCCTGAAAGGCGGAAACGGGCAACAGATGACAACGGCCGGAATTGCGCGGACGTATATGGAGTCGGTGGTGGTTGTGGAGTCGGGCGATGTGAGTGGTACCGGCTTTGTGGTTGGCGCGGACGGTTACCTGCTGACCTGTGCACACTGCATTCCTGACCCGGACGATATCCGGTTGTCCTACAAAAACTCCGGCACAACGGCGCGAAACAAAAAAGGAAAGCTCCTCTGGATCGATGAAGAAAAAGACCTGGCCCTGATTCATGTCAGTGTCACCAAACCGTTGATTCCTGTCCGGTTGGCCATTGGTCACAAAGTCGAAACGGGCATTCCGGTTGCTGTTATTGGAAATCCGAGTGCAGGCAGCGAGCGACTGGATTACACCATGACCGAAGGAATTGTCAGCAGCCCCAGTCGCGAAATCGAAGGATTTCCCTTTCTGCAGTCCACGGCGGCCGTCAATCCAGGCTCCAGTGGAGGCCCCATGTTCAACGACCAGGGGCTGGTGATCGGGATGGTGGTCCTCAAGGCCCGGATCGAGGGGGCCGGGTTTGCAATCCCGGCCAGTGAAATCGGGCGGTTCCTGCTGAAGCATCTGGACAAGGCCCCCGAATCGATGGCCATTGAAAGGGACTGGTTCAGCATAACGGGAGAAGGCCCGCTGGCCGCCGTCTATCTGGGGCACGACCTGTCCCATGTAAAAATCAGAAAAACATCCGATGGCAAAGAGTATTCGTATGCAATTGAAAAACTGGGCAGCGCCGACCAGGCGTTCCTGAAAATGCTCCCCAAAACCGGCAGCCGCTAGAGTTGGCAATCGATTTCGTCCGGCAAAGCACGCCAGGTACAATGAGAAAAAAGGTCTTT
>JBGSVU010000499.1:0-2313 GCA_041752775.1 Pirellulaceae bacterium
GGACGTCGGTTGCGGTGGCAGGGCCCACGGCGTAGGTGACGTTGACCGCCTCGGGGTGTCCCGCTGCGGACGATGGCCAGGTGTATCCGGATTTCGGCAGCAGCAACCCGGGCAGGCCGCTGGTGGCGACGTGGTACTGCGTGTCGCTCCAGGTTTGGGAGGCACTGTCGTCGTCGAGGTAGGCGACGCTGGTCACGCTGCGGACTGGTCCGCGCGGCAGTTTGATAACGTCGCAGGGAAAGCAGGGGAGGCTCAATTTCAGCGTGTGGCCGACGATCGAGCGGTTGGTGCGTGATTCGATCAGCTCTCGGGCCGTCGCGATCAGGCGGGTCAGGTCAGCGTCCCAGTAGTTCTCCGTGGCCTCAATGGCACACTGGAATTTCGCCTCGGCGCGCGTCACGGGCTCGAATGTCGAAGGGGTCACGGTCGTGATGGCGTATTGATTCATCAGGCCGGGGAACCGATGGCGGGAGTGGTGGATCGGATTTCCGGGCGCTCAGCGTGTGCGACATTGGGTGATCAGCCCGTGTCGCAACACGCCTTGCGCAGGAAAGGTTTTTACAGTGGCGGGCAACGAGTCAGGCTCGCAGCTCGTTTCTCAATTAGGCGGCGGCCTGGATCAAATGCCGGACCGGGGCAACGCCGGCGTTCAGCAGGTTGCTGTCCCATCGCACGAAGGCGACAAAACCGTCCTGGTCGTAGTCACGGTATCGCTCCGACATGCGGTAGAACCGCACGTCGCGAACCATCCGGACCTTGTAGTAACGGAAGTCACCGAACAGGACAGTCTTTGCAGACGCGGCCAGCGAGCTGGCCATCTTCTGATTCCGGAAGACCCGGTAACCGAGCAGGCTGTCGGGACGCGCCTCGCGCAATCCACTGGCCCACAGGTAACGGCCCTCGCTGTCCTTCAACAGCCGCAGTGCCTTGATCACGGTGTCGTGCAGCATGAACGCGGCGCCCGACCGATAGGCCGGATCCACGCTGTGCTCCAGTCCGATCAGTTCGTCGGCCGTGATCGCAGCAACGCCGGCGGCGGTCACACCCAGCGCGGATGCGGTCACCACGCCATTCGGCTGGCTCGATCCGGTACCGGTCGTGCCGTAGGTTTCCATCATGCGGCCAATCCGCTCGCCCAGTACGGCGGGCAGCGTGGCAACGAATCCGGACGATTCGTCCTCGATCAACTCGGTTGGTACGAGCACGATTTTCGACGTGCCCTTGTACGCGGCCAGTGTCATTTCACTGGTTGCCGGATCGACGTTGCTGGCGGCCTGGGTGTTGATCGCCAGCAGCGCACCCTCGTTGCCAGTGTCGTTCATTGTCGGCCAGTCGAGTGGTTCTCCGGAGTTGGTCCGGAGCAGCTCGGAGGCCTGCAACACGCCGCTGAAGTCCAGCATGGCGGCTTCGAATTCGGGCATGATGCCGCGACCGATCATGTCGCCACCGGATGTGGCGGAGATCGTCAGGGCCCGGGCCTCGAGGTTGCGGCGGGCGGCGTCGTTGACGGCATTACGTTCGCTCTGCAGGGCGCGGGCGTATGTGGTGCCGCCAACCTGCAGTTTCAACCGGCGCTGCCGGGGGTTGAACTGGAACTGCTGGCAGAGTGCCTTCTCGCGATTGTTCAGACCGATGCCGTATTGGGCGCGTGCCCAGGCACCGAACAATGCTTCGGCATCTTCGCGGGTGGCTTTGCCGCCACGCTGTTCTTCCTCATCGCGGTTGATGTCCCGGCGGGTGTCGTCGTCGCCCCGCTCTTTGGCTTCCTGGTCGCGGCGTTTCTGGATCTCGTCCAGTTTGTTCCGGACGGCATCCCCTTTGCGGATTTCGTCGATTTTGGCAATGGTCTCGTCGTAGACCGTGCTCGATTCGTCCCAGGCCTTTTCATCGGCGGCGTCGGTGAAGCCTTTGCCGTCGGGGAGTTTCTTGCGCAGCTCCTCCATTTTGTTGTAGGCTTCGTTGGCGCGTTCGGTCAATTTTTCGAGCGATTCGTTGGGAGCAGACATGGCAAGGGGGTTCCGGCAAGGGTTTTCGGCCGGTGCGCGCGTAGGGAAGTGATCCAACACGGCGCGGCAATCGGCGCAGGGATAGAAGGCTGGCTCGCATTGCGCACGGCGGACCGTTGCAATGCTGGAGCGGCGATGCAGCGCAGAGGCGCGACTGAGTCGTCCGATCGTGTGGCCCCGCGCCGTGCTGGGTCGGGAGAGGCCTGTCAGTGGGCAATATACGCGCCGAATGGACAAAGGAGTCCGGCGGTGTTTACAATCCGGTTTTTCGAATTTAACCGACAGGGAAACTCGATGGGCTACGCTG
>JBGSVU010000500.1:0-5155 GCA_041752775.1 Pirellulaceae bacterium
GATCCAGCCGCAATGGACGGACGAAGACAACCGTGTCAGCCTGATTGTTTGCGACGAGGAACGGCAACTGGTGACCCGTCTGGATGCGATGACAGGCGAGGCGGTTTGGACAGCGCGGATCGGACAGACGCTGTTTGCACCGAAAATCACTCCCGACGCACTGTTCGTGACCACTCGCGAAGGCACGATTGTCAAACTGGATATCGCGACCGGAATGAAAATGGCGGCGGCCCAGTTGCCGCGTCGCGCTGCGGTGGCGGGCGAAGTTGCCGACCAGTCGCCGGTGCTGTTTGTTCCCGGTGAAGATTCGAACCTGTACATTCTGAACAGTCTCGATTTGACCTGCAATTTTGTTTACTACACGGGCCACGCTCCGGGTTCGGTGCGGCTGTCGCCCATCTTCTGGTCGGGTTATCTGTTGTTTGTGGAAAGCGGCAATGAAGCCTCGATGCTGGTGGTTTTCCGACACAACGAAACGGGTGGGGGAGAAGGCCAGTGGGAACCGGCGCAGCGCCTTCGGCTGGCGAAGGGTCCCGTGACGACGGAACCCAGCCGCCTCGGTCGCTACATGGTTTACACCTCTGACAACGGCGAAATCCGGATCATGGACATGAATCCGGCGGAACCGGAAAACCCGATGCGCGAGTTTGCGGCGGGAACTTTTGACGGCCGGAACGCGAAGGTATGGTCGCTGGCATCCGGCAGCAACCTGTGGATCGCCGGCAAGGGCTTGCTCAACTTCCGCATCCAGCGCGCCCAGGGGCAGCTGGAAAACGCCAAAGTCCCGATCATTGATGGGCCCGACACGTTTTTGGGACCGATGCGGAAACGTGATGACGTGCTGTTTACGCTTCGCCGCCGTTCAGGCTCGCGGCTGGTCAGTATGGAAGCGGTCAACGCGGAAACGATGGAAGCGATCTGGCGGACTGATTTTGGGGGACCGCCTGCCGGGGCTCCTTTTGCCAGCGACAGTGGTCTGGCATTGATGACGGCCCAGGGGAATCTGATGAGCGTCCCGGGAGGAGCCGAGGGTGCGGTTCAGGAGCTGGCCAAATCCAGTGATATCGACGAGACCTTCGCGTTTTTCCGTCAGGTGGTTTTGCCCGATGGCACAGCGGTGGCGGTTGGCGATACCGGTTTCGGCTATTTGCTGAAAGCGAATCCGGGCGACGGCAAGGTTTCGCTGCTCAAGTTGCAGGCGCCTGCCGAACAGGCGGTTTGCGATCCGGTTGTGATCGGCGGCGACTTGATCATTGCAACGAAAAATGGCTACCTGTGCCGGATTGATCCGAAAACGGGCTCGTATGCCGGGTCGCCCTGGCAACCGGCGCTTTCGCCCGGCGAAGTGGTGAACTGGAATCAGCCTGTCGTTGTCAGTGAAACCCTGTTCGCAATCGGCGACGGTGCGAGCAAGCTGATGTTGATCGACGGTTCCGACCGCAGTTCGCTGAAGCTGGTCACGGAAATGGGACTGGAGGGCCAGGTCGGTTCGGCGCTGGTTCCTGTCGACTCCGGATTTTGTTTTGTCGAACGGTCGGAAAAGGGGTCGCAGCTGGTCCGGGTTGCGATCAATGGGAATGCGATGGAGCGGGCGGGATCGGTTGAGCTGGCGGGGCTGGCGACGCAGGATCCGCTGGTGGCCGGGGAACTGGTCGTGGTATCAACCGAAGATGATGCGTTGACGGCCTTTGACAGTTCGCTGGCCAAAGTCTGGTCCGTGACGACCGGAGGCGACCGGTTGCTGGCCGCGGTCCGGTCCGGCGATGCGGTGTGGCTGTGTTTTGAAAAGGGTGAGATCCAGGTGGTGTCCGGCAGTGGGGATGTGAGTCAGACTCTCAGCCTTGGACAACCGATTTCGCGTCCGCCGGTGAGTGTCGGGGACGGCCTGATGTTTACCGCGGCGGATGGCAGTTTGCTGGTCGTGGACGGAGCCGGTTTCTGATGAGAACAAACCATACCAGTCCGGATTCCGTCTGCGGAGTGATTTCGCGGCGACTGGGTCGGGCTACAGGGTGTCTGTTTCTGCTGGTGGCGATTCTGGCCGGGGAAGGCCGCGCGGCGGGGTTGCAGGAAAACGCTGGGCCGGTTGCCAAACCCGAAGACCAGCTGGATTTGGTGGACCGCAAACCTTTCGACCAGATCACCCTCGACGATCAGAACTACAACGAAAAGCTGGATATCCTGCCGTTGTTGAAACCGCCAACCAAACCCTATCCGGAAAAGGAAGTGTTGGTGTTTCAGCTGGCGGAGGAGCCCTCGGTGTTGCTGGAGGTGCCCTTCGTCAATGTGGTCGATTTCAAGACCTTCGACCAGTTGTTGCTGGACGAAGCCGAGACACTGATCAAGACGGAAGAGTATTCGAAGGCGTTCCGGAATCTGTTGTATGTCTATGACAACAGTGGCCGTGATGCCGACCTGTTGGCCCGGATCAACGAAGTTCTGTTTTACGATGCCAAAAAGAATTACGACACGGGCCAGTTTGGACTGGCCCTGTCGATGTTTGAGGATTTGTACACTCGCGACCCGAGGTTTACGATTCCTGGAGTCGAAAAAAAATCGATCGATCTGATTCTCGACTGTTACGACCGGCTGCTGCAGCAGAAGCAGCAGGACAATGAATGGGCCAACGTGCGCGGCTTGATGGACTCGGTCCGCCGCAAGTACCATGACCTGGCCGATCCCCTGCTGGTGCCCTGGCAGGAACGGCTGGTTCAGGTCAATCGCGATCTGCAGGCCCAGACCACATCGATGCTGGCCGACCGC
Organism: Pirellulaceae bacterium; assembly: GCA_041752775.1. GTDB lineage: Bacteria > Planctomycetota > Planctomycetia > Pirellulales > Pirellulaceae > BJ22. The sequence goes on from JBGSVU010000500.1 coordinate 2,764, forward strand.
AAATTTCTTGAGGCCCGGATTACGGCTGGCAAGGCGCTGCAGGTATTGCCCGAGGATGCCAACAGTCTGCAGTTGATGCAGGATGTGCTGGACGCGTGGCCGCTGCTATTTGTTGGTGTCAGCCAGCCGGCGTTCAATCCCGACCCGCAACGAATTGACGACTGGGCTTCGCGGCGCGTCGGCAGGTTGACGGAGCGGCGACTGATGGAACTGACGGGATTCAGTGACGAAGGCGGCAAGTACCTTTTCCCCAACGGCAAATTCGTCCAGGCGGATGAGCTGGGGATGGTTTACCGGTTCGAGCTGGACGATGTTTCCATGGGCAACCGCGAGGTTGGCATACCGCCCCTCGAAGCCCATCAACTGGCGACGTTGCTGCTGGAGTATGCCAATCCTGACAATCCGGACCGGCATGTTCCCTGGGCGCGAGTTTTGAAAACCGTCAGTGTCCTTGATTCGCGAACGGTCGAAGTCCGCCTGAATGCACCGTTTGTTCGCCCCGAAGCCGTTCTGCAGTTGCCTTACACGCCGCCTGGTTTTTCCGTTCCGGCCGGCACGCCTGCGATCGACAATCCGGCGGCCAACGGACCTTATGTGATAACGGACCAGAATTCCGATCGCAGTCTGTTTCAGGCCAACCCCAAATATGTGGCGCAGACCGACCAGCAAAACCCCGAGATCGCGGAATGGAATTTCGGGACACCCTCCGAAGCGGTTGATGCGTTGTTGCGGGGTGATGTCGATGTGGTCGACCGTATTCCGTCTGGCGACCTGAAAAAACTGAAGGCGTTGTCTGGCATCGAGGTCCGCCCCTATGCGGTGCCGACGATGCACATGCTGGTCCCCAACCAGCGCAACGAATTCACAAAGCAGGCGATGTTCCGGATCGGGTTGTTGCGGACGATTGACCGGAACCAGATTCTGGATCAGATGATTTGCCACGGACTGGAAATTGATGGCTCGGTTGTGCTGGACAGTCCCTTTCCGGTCGGAACCGATGACAACGACCAGATTGCCTATGCGATCGATCCGACCATTCGCGTGGCGGACAACAACTATTTGCTGGGTCAGTTGCTGGTTCTGGGTGAGCAGGAGCGGCAGGTCCGGGCCCAGGAGCGAAAAGGGATCCAGAATGCCGAAATTCCCCTGCCGGAACTGGTGTTGGCGTATCCGAAAAACGAAGTCGCGGCGATTGCCTGCAACGCGATCGCGGCCCAGTGGCGGCAGATCAATATCCGGACCCGGTTGCGCGAGTTGGCGCCTGGAGAAACCCGGCCGCCCGATGATGACTATGACTTCCTTTATCTGGAGGTTGCCTGTACCGAGCCGCTGTCCGACGCTGATTCGCTGTTCGGGATGGAGGGGCTGGTCCCGGAAGTCAACCCCACGGTCGAGCAAATCGTGCGGCTGGTGAATACATCGGCCAGCTGGCGTCAGGTCAGTACGAATTTGCGGATGCTGCATCGCCAGACCATGAACAGCGTCGCCGTGTTGCCGCTGTACCAGTTGCGCGAACATTTTGCCTTCCGGACCGGTGTCCGCGGAATCGGGCGCGACCTGATTTTTCTGTATCAACAGGTTGATCGCTGGAGCGTGGGCTCTGGCCAGGAGATTGAACAGTGACACGGTCATGCAAAGAACTGTTGGCGCAGTGGTTGTCTGTGGTTGTGCTGGCATTCTCCCTTTCGGGTGGAGTGGCCGGGGCCTGTCTGCAGGAATCGCTGGTGGAATCGGCCACCAAAGCGGGGGCAACCGTCCCGGCGGCGGCTGCAACGGCCCCGACGGCCGAAGTGGTGCCTGAGCGGCCGCTGGATGGAATCCTGCCGGTCGATCGCGCCTGGGAATATTCGCATTACCGGGTCCGCGTGTGGATTTGCAGCGACGGATCGGTCGCTGCCAACGACGCCGCGAAAAAATTGCCGGACCAGCTCGCCTCGCTGGCCCAGAGTTGTGATCCCAGCGGGTGGGAAGTCCTGCCGGAGAATGCACCTGCAGGCTGGCGCTGGAAATGCCTCGCCTCACTCGAAGATCCGGCGTTGTTGCTGAACAAAATCGGATTTGATCCGGCGCTGGTCCATGACGACAAACTGACAGTGGTTCTGTTTACCTCCAGCCCTGACGGAGTCCGTTGCCGGGCCCGGGAGCTGGACCTGCAGACGAATCAGTGGGGTGCTGTGCTGGACCAGACGATTCAGCAGCGTGAAAACCTCGGTCAGGCCGTTTTCGAAATGATCCGGACCACATTCATGCCGATTGCCCACATCGACCGTGTGACCGAAAAGAACGAAGTTTTCATGCGCGTCCGTGGTGCCAATCTTTGCCAGCTGGTTTCGTGGGACATCGACCGGCAGACCTGGGTTGTCCGGCTGAACGAAAATACTCCTGTCTGGGT
>JBGSVU010000501.1:0-3251 GCA_041752775.1 Pirellulaceae bacterium
ACGGGGCCGGAACCGGTTCGGTTCATCGACGATTCTCAGGTCGCCGTGGCGGCGGTTGCAGAACAGATTGCGCCGCGGACCGGGATGACTTGATCGCTGGAGTGGGGCTGGCCGCCGTGAAAATACCTGTACGTGAAATACTCGAGTTGTTATCCATTGCGATGATGGCAGCGGTCGTTCTGCTGGCCAGGCACCGGCTGGGTGCGACCTGGAGCGATGGTTTACTGGGCCTCGTTGTTCTGTTCAGTGTCGCCAAAACGGCTTATTTCATCTTTGAGATTCTCTGGCACTTGCACCGGGCCACCGCGGCAGACTTGCCCTATCATCGTTTCGTCCTGCTGATCGCCTACAACATGGCCGAAGTCACGTTCAGTTTTGCCGTGGATTATTTTTGTCTGGTCACAATTGATGCGACCAGCCTCACGGGCATTGACCCGTCGTTGACCGGCGGGATGCTGTTATTCGAGTGTTTTTATTTCAGCGTGCTGAATTTTTCCTACTTCGGTTACGGCGAGATCATGCCTGTCAGTGCACCCGCCAAGATCATTGTGCTGACAGAAATTGTTACAGCATTTTCTACCGTCATTTTTCTGCTGTCAGACTTCATCAGCATGAAGGAATCGTTGCGCCGTTCACGAAAAACGGATGTTTAACAGGGGCCGGGCGCAGTTGCTTTTTCCTGGCTTGACATGACCGTTGCATTTCCTGTATTCCCCTGCAGGTTCTGCCAGCAAAAAAGCCGTGAGAAAGTTCATGCACCCTGCGAGAAATCCGGTCTGTAACCCCGAAATCGCCGCCCTGTTCACAACAGGACTGGCCGTGGCGCTCGTTTTCGCCGGCTGCCGGAATCACCAGTATGCCCACGTGCTGAAGGACGACCAGCGCGACATGGTCGGCAGCCACGAAGCCGGCGCCGAAACCTTCAATGTCCTGGTCGACCAGTCGGTTGCCCAGCTGTTGACCCGGCAATCTGTCGATGGGGTCGATCCGGCAACGGGCCAGGTCTACACCCGACGCATTTGTTTTGCCGGAATCGAAAACCGCTCCAGCGAGGACATCGGCGATTTCAAAGACCAGCTGTTCGAACAGATCGATTCGGCAATCTCATCCAGTGGTTCGTTTCAAACCATCAGTCCGCGCTATGTCGAACAGGGATTGCGGCAGTTGCGCCTGGTCCCCGAAGACCTGATGATCCCGGCGCACCTCAACAATTTTCAGGCCGTGATGGAGCAGAATCACCAACCGATGGATTACCTGTTGTTCGCCCGGCTGACCTCGGGAACCACAGAGAATAACGCCAGTTACCAGCGCGACTACCTGCTGACGCTGGAACTGGTCAACGTCAACGACGGCAGCCACGACAAGGAGTCGGCGAGGATTCGCAAAGGCTATCACACCTCGCGCGCCGCCAAGTGGTCCAAATACAGCATTTTCAAGTAAACCAGGCCCATGCGATTTCGCTTCGCGTTCGAAATCCAGGCCCCGTCCGGCAGCGGACCGGAAATCCGGCAGGACCATCCCGGGATTGCCGCACTCTCCCGGATGGTACTTCTGGCCGGCCTGTTCTTTTGCCTGTTGTCGGCCGGTTGCCAGTCCCACCGGCAACTCGTGCAACAGGCACATCAGCAATACCGGACGGGTGATTTCGACGCAGCGGTTCACAGCCTCAGCCAGGCTCGCGAACGGCCGAGGCGGGACGAAGAGGTCCTGATGCTGGACCAGGCGATGGTGCACTTTTCCCGCGGAGAAATTTCCCAAAGCAGTGCCCTGCTGAAAAAGGTCCGGGACCGTTTTGACGAAGGCCCCGGATTCGCAGGTGCTCACAAGGCGGCGGCGTACCTGACCGATGACAATTCCCGGCTGTACGTACCCGACGATCACGAAAAAATCCTGATCGGCGTCCTGCTGGCTCTGCTGGACCTGGCCCAGGATGGGCGCGATGCGATGGCCTACGCTCACCAGCTGGGACAAACCACCGGAGATCTGCTGGATCATCGGGTCGTCGCCGAAACAGGAAAAGTCGGCGAAAAGGAAAACGGCCCGGAAGATTCGGAACCCGCCGTTGTCCTGCCGCCACTCGACCCGGTCCGCGAAGAACTGGCCGTCGCGCCGCTGCTGCGATCCATCATTCGCGGTTCGTCCAGCATGAACCAGGACGATCGCCTGCGTTACCTGCAGCAGGCCATCGAATGGCGACCCGGCAGCCATTTTATCATGCAGGAATATCTTGCTGCCTCGCAACACCTTCAAGTCGCCCCGGGCTATGGCAGCGTCTATGTCATCGCCCTGGTCGGGCGGGGGCCCGTCAAAACGGAAACCGTGGAACCGGTCAGCTCGCAGGCGCTGCTGGCCGCCGACCAGATTCTGTCGGCACTGGGTGAATACACCCTGCCGCCCACCATTGCCCCCGTGAAAATAGCCACGGTGACGCCGCAGGATTCAGGCATCGCCAGTTTGAACGTCGATCTGAACGGCCAGCGCCTGGGAGCGACGGAAACCATCGCCGACATCAACCGGTTGGCCGTAGCGCGCCAGACAGAACTGATGCCTGGAATCATCGCGCGGGCAGTGGTTCGCCGTGTCGTCAAAAAATCCGTCGTGGTCGCACAAAAGGCCAAGAACAATGTGAAAAACGAATGGGTCTCGACTGGTTACAACGCTCTGGGCGTGCTATGGGAGGCCACGGAACGCGCCGACCTGCGCTGCTGGGCACTGTTGCCGGGCCAAATCCAGATCTTGCGCGTCGATCTGCCGGTGGGAACACACCGGCTGGATTTCAGCGCCAACACAGCCGCCGGTTCAACCGGGCGCCAGCCCTTCAGCGCTCCGGTCACGGTCAGCGATGGAGGCAACGCCTTCGTCCTCTGCACACTTTCCGACCTGACCACCCCCGGCCGCGCGATCACGCGATCAACGGCACCACCGCCAGCAATTAGCGCTCAGGACTGACGGCGGGTTGCAACCGCTTTTGACAAGGGTTGTGATCAAAAGCGGTGGTTGGAACGTATCTGTGGCTGGCTTTACGTCTTGCAGAAAGCACCATAATAGTCCGGGAGTTATTCCCGCCACCTTGATTCAACGCGTCAGTCAAACAATGAGGACCGTTGGGAACTCTTTACAACGGCCACCGATTGCTCCGGACCGTTTTCGCGTTGGCAATGGATTTCCCTAATGATTTTTAGACGGAGGAACTGGAGGAACTGGGTTTGCACTCGCGCCGCAATTGACCCCCTCACCCCCGCTCCCCCCGG
>JBGSVU010000502.1:0-3565 GCA_041752775.1 Pirellulaceae bacterium
CCTGCTCGGCCGGACATGCCCCTGGACAAGAGCCAGTCCCCGATTCCCTGCGAACGGATTTCGAACTCGATCCCTTCTACAAAAAGGTGATTTTCGTCGGCGACTTCCCGGTCCTCGGTTCCGACAAAGTCTCCGACGCGGCGCTGGCCGAAGCGGCCTGGATCGTTCGGCAGATGACGGGGCATCGTCCGGAACTGCTGGCGGCATTGGCAGAGTCCCATACCCGCATGGCGGTCATGGCGCACAACGAATACACGACGGATATCCCCGAGCACTCGCAACTGGAGCCACGGGTTTACTGGGACCGGAGGGCACGAGGCCTGGGGGCGACGCCATCAGCACCCGCCGTTAGCTGCGCCGAAGAAAACCTGTTGTGTTTTGACGGCGACCCCTACTGGAACGAAAACATTTGCATCCATGAATTTGCTCACGCACTGCATGGCATGGCGTTGCGGCGGCTGGACAAGTCCTTTGACGGGCGACTGAAAAAGGCCTTTCGCCAGGCGACAGAGAATGGGCTGTGGGCTGGCACTTATGCGGGAACCAGCGCCGAAGAATATTTTGCCGAAGGGACCCAGTCGTGGTTCGATGACAACCGGGAAAACGACGCGCTGCACAATCACGTCAACTCGCGGGCAGAGTTGCTGGGATATGACCCGGCGCTGGCTGAACTGTGCCGCGAGGTCTACGGCGATGGCGACTGGCGATATTTGAAGCCGGCGCTGAGGGCAGACAGGGACCGCGCGCATCTGGGAGAGTTTCCCGTTCCGGGCGCGCCCCGTTTTCGCTGGAGGCCGGAACCGGTTCCGGAAACTCCTGTTGTATTGATTCAAACCGCGATGGGCGATATCGAACTGGAACTGGACGCCAAAGCCGCTCCGGCAACCGTGGCCAATTTCCTGCATTACGTTCATGGGGGGCTTTATGCCGACGGCGAGTTTTTCCGGTCGGTGCGGCTGGACAACCAGGCCGGCAGCGAGTTTCTGATTGAAGTGATTCAGGGGTCCGCCAACCCGGCGAAGCGGTCTGAATTTCCCGCCGCGATCAAACTGGAACCGACCAGCGAAACCGGGCTGAAGCATTTGTCGGGAACGATCTCGATGGCGCGTTCCAGTCCCGATTCGGCCCAGGACAATTTCTTCATCTGCATCGGCGACCAGCCCGAACTCGACTTCGGTGGCCGCCGCAATCCCGATGGCCAGGGCTTTGCGGCCTTCGGTCGCGTGACCCGGGGAATGGACACCATCAAAGAGATTCACGAATCCAAAACCGAAGGGGACTCACAAATCCTCTCAACGCCAGTCCGAATCCAGCGTGCCATTCGCAGGAACTAGAGCAAAAAGCAGCACGGTAGTCCCCCGTGGTCCCCCGCCGTGTCGCGCAACCCACCACAGTAGCACGGTGGTCCTCCACAGTGTTGCACAATCCACGGTGGGGACCGCCGTGCTACTTTGATCTTTGACGCCCCAACCATTTTCAATTCTGGCGGTGTGGTGATCCGTTTTGAAAAAGGATGGAAAGTGGATTGGCACCCCCAATTGCAGGTGTTGCAGCAGATGGCACCCATTGCAAATTGCAGCTCAAAACCACGGTGGGAACCACCGTGCTACCGAAGCGGACTTGCCTCGGTTCTGCCGGGTTGACAGGCTGACGGGACCCGATTCAATTCGGGAATACTGCTCTTCGTTCGTGTATACTGCACCTTTGTTCGCGAATATGGCCTTTCGTTCGCGAATACGAGCCTAGGTTCGCGGGTATTGCCTTCTGTCACTGGAGGGGAATATTTTTGTGGCGGGCGTTCTGTGAATGGTTCCTGGTTTCCAGCCCCCTGTGGCCTGGGTTTTCGATGGGTCGGTGACTGATGCCGCTGTTGCGTCCGGAGTTGATGAGTCCTGCGGGGCACTGGCCGCAGTTGCAGGCCGCGATCGAGGCTGGCGCAGACGCGGTCTATTTCGGGCTGAGGCATTTCACGGCGCGGGCCAAGGCCTGTTTTGACCTGGACGAATTGCCCGAGGCGGTGGAAACACTGCACGCGCGGGGCGTCAGGGCTTTTGTGACGTTCAACACGCTCGTCTTTGACCACGAACTGGATCAGGCCCAACGGACAATAGCCGCGATTGCGGACAGCGGTGCCGATGCGATTATCGTCCAGGACGCGGGGGCAGCCCGGCTGGCACGGGCCGTCGCACCCGGGCTGGAGATTCATGGCAGTACGCAAATGTCGGTGACCAGCGCCGAGGGGGCCGAATTGGCCAAACAGTTTGGATGCAGCCGGGTCGTGCTGGCCCGCGAACTGTCGCTGAAAGACATCGCCCGCATTCGGCAGCAGACGGATGTCGAGCTGGAGGTTTTTGTGCATGGCGCGCTGTGCGTTTCCTATTCCGGTCAATGTTTCAGCAGTGAGGCCTGGGGCGGGCGCAGTGCCAACCGGGGACAGTGTGCCCAGGCTTGCCGGCTGAATTATGACTTGATGGTCGATGGCCAGCGGCGTGAGCTGGGCGCCCACCGCTACCTGCTGTCTCCTGGCGACCTGTTTGCGCTGGAACAGATTCCCGAGTTGGTGCGGATCGGCGTGTCCTGCCTGAAAATCGAAGGCCGCTACAAGGACGCCGACTATGTCGCCGCCACGACAGCAAGTTATCGCGCGGCGATCGACGCGGCTGTGAAAAACGAAGCGTTTCAGCTCGATCCACAGTTTCGACAGGATCTGGAACAGGTTTATTCCCGCGGACTGGGGCCCTGGTTCATCTCGGGCACAAATCACCAAACAGCGGTAGTCGGCCGGGCGCCGCGGCACCGGGGAGTAAGGGCCGGAAAAGTTGTGATGGTCAGCCGGGACTGGATCACGATCGAACACGAGGTGGAGGTTTTCCGCGGTGACGGGCTGGTGTTTGACGCAGCCAACCGCCGCTCCCCCGAAATCCCCGAGCAGGGTGGTTTTGTTTTTGATGCCAAAGTACTGGACGACCACCGCACCGGTCTGCGATTTGGCGAGGGGGCAGTGGATCACGCCGATGTCCAGGTCGGCGATCTGGTCTGGCGCACCCACGATCCGTCGCTGCGGAAGCGACTGAAACGTCTGACAGGGCCTGCGGATCCGGTTGCAACCCGGGGGATTGTCTGTCGACTGCAGGCGATGACTGGCCATCCGCCGACGCTGGAATGTCGTTTGCAATCCGACGTGGCAGAAAAAAAACTGGTGCGCGTGAGCGGAGCCGATCCGGTGTCCGCCGCCCGAACCCAGGCGACTTCGCACGACCAGATTCGGCAGCAAATCGAACGTCTGGGAGGGACCGGATTTCATCTGGAAACGCTGAAAATTGACTGTGGCCCGATGGCGTTTCTGCCTGCCAGTGTTTTGAATTCGCTGCGACGGTCAGCTGTCGGGCAATTGCAGGCAGCACTGTCGCAACGCGAGTGTCGCATCACGCATCAGCCGCTGGAAGAAATGCTGGCATCAGTCCCTGCGGCCAGGGAATCGTCGCCGGAAAAAAAGGAATCGATTCATCTGCTGATCCGCTCGCGGGACCAGTTGGATGGTGCGCTGCGTGCCGCACCATCCAGC
>JBGSVU010000503.1:0-7781 GCA_041752775.1 Pirellulaceae bacterium
GACGCGTCCATCATGGATGGAACCAGCCGGGCCTGTGGAGCTGTGGCGGGAGTCTCCCGCGTGAAAAATCCTGTTTCGCTCGCGAGGCTGGTGATGACCCATTCACCCCATGTAATGCTGGCCGGCGCGGGTGCGGAAGAATTTGCCCGCCTGATGCAGTTGGAGATGGTTGAGCCGGACCATTTTGATACCCCTCGTTCTCGTGCCGCCTGGGAACGCTCACGCGACCGACAGGCGCGTCTGGACCGGGGAGAAACCCTGCCGGACGACTGGCAGGCCGGCACGGAAGAGGTCGGCGTTTCCCAAATCGGAACGGTTGGATGCGTGGCACTCGACAGCAACGGAAACCTGGCCGCAGCCACCAGCACGGGCGGCTTGAGCAACAAAAAGTTCGGCCGGATTGGTGACAGCCCCATCATTGGAGCAGGCACATTCGCCGAGAACGCAACCTGTGCGGTTTCCTGCACCGGAAATGGAGAGGAGTTCATTCGCTTTACGGTGGCTGCCGAAGTCGCCGCCCGCGTTCGACATACCGGATGCACGGTCGATGATGCCGTGAAATTCCTGTTGGAAAAGAAGTTGCAGCCGGACGATGGCGGGATCATCGCGATTGGCCACGATGGTGAAATCAGCATGCGTTTCAACACCAGAGGAATGGCCCGGGCCGCCGCCAGTTCCAGCGGCCGTTACGAGGTCCTTTGGGACGAAAAGCAGGACCAATAATCCGGTGAAAAAGTAGCACGGTGGTCCCCCACGGTGGGAAGGAAAAAAGTAGCACGGTGGTCCTCCACCGTGGATAGCATTCGCGAACATTCGATCACGGTGGGGGACCACCGTGCTTCTTTCTGCCACCGTGCTACTTTCTGCCTCCCAGCATTCTGGCTAATGCCATCAAAATCTGGCTACTGCCATTGAAATCTGGCTACTGCGATTTGAACTGCGGACTTTTCCGCTAGCATGGCCCCACGGTGGCCGGATTTTTTCCGCCTGGTTCTTTTTGCCGCATTCCAGTACGCTTCGCGCGGCAAAACGGGCTAAAAGGGTCGCCGATCCCGGAAGCCGATGGCATCAGCAGTCCCACAGGTTCAACAGCCCAGGCCAAATTTTCATCTGGCCGACGCAATAACCGGGACAGCAAAGTTCGTTCGCATTTCACGCAAGTTTTCGCTGTGAAACGCCCAGGCCGGCGAGCGCAAAAGTAAACAGTCAGGAACCGCAAGGAGGCGGAACCCGTGCAAAAAAAGATCATGATGGTCGTTGCGGCGGCGGTGCTGGGGCTGCTGGCCAGGCAGGGTTGCAACCTCCAGTCCGGACTGGGCACGGTCGGCCAGATCGTCAACAACGCCGAAGAGATCCTGGGCGGCAGCGCAGGCGCCCTCCCAGGTACCGTTTCCGCCAACGGCAATGTTCCTGTTCTGCCAGCGGGCTATCCCGGTAATCCTTCTCCCTCTGGTCCGACCAGCAATCCTGGTGGATATTACGTCCCGAACTACGCGGGGCAACCCTCACCCGGGTACCCGCCGGCCATCGGACAGCAACCGCCCATCCAGCCCAGTGGGCTGTTTGCCAACGAGACCATTCGGATCGGTTCTTTCAATATCGAAGTCCTGGGGCGCGCGAAACTGTCCAACCCGGACGTTTCGGGAATACTGGTTGATATCGTACGGCATTTCGACGTCATCGCCATTCAGGAGCTGCGTTCCACCGAACAGAACATTATTCCGTGGTTTGTGGAACAGCTGAACGCCCTCCAAAGCAGCGGCCAGCGCCGCCACTATCAGTCCATCGTCGGTTACCGGCAGGGATATACGGTCAGCAAGGAGCAGTATGTTTTTCTGTACGATGCCGACCGGATTGGCACGTTGGGCGAGGCCTTTATTGCAGAAGACCCTGCCGGAAAAATTCACCGGTCACCGATGGTTGCGAGGTTTCAGTGCCTTGGATTGCCGCCCGCCGAGGCATTTACTTTTGCCCTGATGAATGTTCACACCGATCCGGATGTCGTCCCGCAGGAGTTGGGGCGGCTGGCAGAAGTCATTCCGATGATTCAGGCCCATTTGCCCGATGAAGACGACCTGATCCTGCTGGGCGACCTCAACTGCTGGCCTTCGTTTTTCAACGATTATCAGATGTTGCCCAACCAGCGAGGACTGATCGGCGACGACCTGCCCACCAACACCCGAAAGGACCGAAACTACGACAACCTCGTGATCGATGCGACGCGAACCACGGAATGGACCGGAGCGGCAGGTGTCTTTGACATGGAGCGGGTCTATGGGCTGACCCGCGACCAGGCCTTGCAGGTATCGGATCACATGCCGGTGTGGGGCCAGTTCTACACACGGGAACAGCGGATGGCGACGGCGCAGATTCCCCAGTTGCAGTCCCAATTCACGGGGCGCGGTCAGTAATTTTTCCGGTTTTGCGCAGGTAACGAACGACTTCGTCAGCCATCTCATCGACGGTTCGCTGGTCCGTGGCGAGGAGTAGTTCCGGACTTTCAGGGGCCTCGTAGGGGTCGTCGATTCCGGTGAAATTCCGGATCTCGCCCGCCCGGGCTTTTTTGTAAAGTCCTTTGGGGTCGCGCTGTTCACAGACTGCGAGAGGCGTATCGACAAAGACTTCGACAAAATCTGATTTCGCACCGGATGCCGTCACGATCTCCCGAACCAGATGCCGGTCGCGCCGCCAGGGGCTGACAAAAGCCGACAGGGTAATGATCCCGGCGCTGCAAAACAGCTCTGCCACACAACCGGTTCGGCGAATATTCTCCTCCCGGTCTTCCGCAGCGAAGCCCAGTCCGAACCGCCGGGCAAAATCGGTCCCATGCCTGGCTTTCAGCATCGCCACACTGGCATTCAGGCCATGTCGGACATTGTCCCCGTCCAGTACAAACGCCGGAATTCCCAGTTGATGCAACATCGAATCCACGCGGTTCGCCACGGTGCTTTTGCCGCTGCCACTCAACCAGGTAAACCACACCACGCAGCCGCGGGGGCGGACGACGGTTTGCTGGTGCCAAACGACATGGTCCGGTGATTTCGTCATTGCTTGTTTGTGAAAGTCAGCGAGGGAAAAGTCAGCGAGGGAGAGTGGTATGGCCGATGGTGCCGCATCGGTTTTTGGGGTTAATCCCGGAACGGCTGAACGGACATGATACCATCCGGCCTTGCACCTGATAACTTGTCGGGGTGAAATGGCGAACGGATATGGGACGCATGTCGCGTGGGGGACCGCTCGGCGATTCGTCAGATTCAGGCCATACCAGGTTGGCCGATGTGGGTTCGGCAGTGGATGGGTTATCTTTTATAGCTCTACAGTTTTTTGGAAGGGGATCGACTGATGGCGGTTCGGGTGTGCCGGTGGGGCGTGTTGGGTTCGGCTGTGATCGCCAGGAAATTCTGGCAATCCGTCCGGTTGGCTGACAATTCCCACCTGCTGGCGGTTGCCAGTCGTGATCCGTCGCGGGCCAGGGCGTTTGTCAGTGAGGCGCAAAGCCGATTTCCGGTGGAGCCGGCGGTTCAGGTTCTGGGCAGCTATCGCGAACTGGTCGAGCATCCTGAAATTGACGCAGTTTATATACCGTTGCCAACGGGTCTGCGGGCGGAGTGGGTTCTGGCGGCCGCAGCCAGTGGCAAGCACGTGTTGTGTGAAAAACCCTGTGCGGTTTCTGTGGAGCAACTCGATTCCATGATCGCGGCCTGCGAAACGGCAGGGGTCCAGTTCATGGACAACGTGATGTTCATGCATTCCAGTCGCCTGCAGCGGATGAAGGAAATTCTGGGCGATGCCAGCCGCTTTGGGCAATTGAGACGGATTCACAGCCAGTTCAGTTTCTGTGCCCCGGCAGAATTTTTTCGGGACAACATCCGGAGCAACAACTCGCTCGAACCATTCGGTTGTCTCGGCGATTTGGGCTGGTACAACATTCGCATGGGAATAGTGGCAACGGGAACACGGCCCCAGGAGGTCGTGGCGCGGTTTGGCTGGGATGCTGGCGAAGGTGCACCGCCAGTTGAGATGGCCGGTGAAATGCGTTTTGCAGACGGCGTTACGGCGTCCTTTTATTGCGGTTTTGTCACGGCGAACCAGCAGTGGGTCCATTTCAGTGGAACAAACGGGAGTATGCTGGTCGATGATTTTTCCCTTCCGTGGTTTGGCAACCGGACTTCGCTGCGCACCAATCAGCCGGCTTTCAATGAATCGGGCTGGGATTTCAACTACGAGCAGCGGGAGACGGTGCAGCACACCCATGAGTACAGCAACGGGCATCCGTCGGCCCAGGAGGTTCAGCTGGCAAGGAATTTTTCGGAGCTTGTACTGTCGGGAAAACCGGATCCCTACTGGCCGCAAATCGCCCGGGAGACGCAACTGGTCATGGCCGCCCTGATGGATTCGGCCAACAACGAAGGCCGTCCGGTTTCACTGTTGTAATCGTGAATGCGAAGTTGACTTGTATTGACTGCGGATCCCCGCGCCGCGGGGTGGGCCAGAGCCTGGAGGCATTCCGTCGCTTGCGGGAGTACCAGAAAATACCGGTGCCGATTGCAGGGTTTGGTGCAGCTGGCGCGGTTAGATGATGTGGTTTGGGGCTGGGGCCATAAACTGTTATAATTGAAGACCCAGGAGCCATTCCCCCAGGAGGCAGCCCTCGTTTGGGAAAGACTCCAGGCATTGACGCACCTGCTGGAAGCGTTTGGGTGTCGTGTTTGAGGTTGCCGGTCCCGTTTTACAGAACCTGTAAACTCGTTTACCTTGCCTGCAACTGAATTGTCGCTCCGGACTGGTGGGCTGTTCCAGAATCTTCACCTGTATTTTGTTCCATTGATATGTGAGCAAATTCGAACATGAACAACCAACCCGAATCGATGGACAGTTTTCGACGCGAAGCGATTGTAACGGCTTGCCCGGACTGTGGTGCGTTTGTGCAACTGCCCCCGAGGATCAGCACGGACTCTATCGTTCAGTGCCCCAGCTGTGGTGACCAGTACCCCGTTCGCGCCATTTTGCCGGAAAGCATTCCCGAACTGATCGTGGTTCGGCCTCTGGGCAACGGACAGGCTGCAGGCGCGACTGCAGAAACGGAAAAGGCCGAGCCAGAACAGATCATGCTGGGCAAGCTGGTTGTTCCGGACATTCTGAGAAATGGCGCTCGCCGCAAGAGCCGGTCGCGTGGGCGTCATGCAGGAGCGGGCAAATCCAGGTCTGACGGGTCAGGAGGAACGGGGGGGGCGTCATCCAAAAAAAGTTCCCGTTCCAGAAACCGGGAGAGTCACTCGTGGGCCGAAGTCGGCAAACGCGATTCCGGACCCAAAAATCCTGTGGTGGAAGGTTTGAAATTGGTTGCGGGCGGATTGCTGGCCTTGCCCGTTGCCCAGTTCATTATCTGGTGGCTGATCGGCCTGGACCCGCTGAATCTCGCTCCATCAGTGGGGCGTGCGGTCCCTTTTATTGTTCCGGCATCGTTGCGGGCCGCAGACGAGGAGCAGAAACCCCGCGGGACAGCACTCAAAAATGACACCGCGTCGGCCACTGAAAAAAACTGACCGTTCATGGCTGTCCGGAATTCATGACGAAAACCTCCCGAGCGAATCAGCACCTCGAGGTTGCCACGATCATGGACGGAATCCGGTGCCCTGCCCTTTTCCCAGAGACATGCTCCGATGCCGGATTTTTCGCCTGGCGAATACAACCTGGACTTTTTTTGCCAGGATTAGCCACCAGTAGCCGAATTTGCATTTGATGGCCGTCATCCTGACCGACCGTTGCCACTCTTTCAGACAGAACCGATGCAGTATGAACAGAGAATTCACCCCGCCTCGTGAACCTGAAGAAAGCCAGACTGCGGCGGTTCCCGATGACCGCAGCATTCTGAACTATCTGGTCTACGGATTGTCCTTGCCCGAACGCGCCTTGCGTGGCACCACGGCTGTTGTGGGCGGGGCGCTCCGGGAATCTGCCGGTTACCTTGTGCCCCAGTCGTTTCGCGATTCCCGCTGTTACCGGACATTTGTCACACAAATGCTGGACTTTATGGCGCACGACGTGGGCGGTGTCAAAAATGTGTCTGGCAGCGAAGACGGCGAGGTCGAAGGCTACGTCGCCCGCAAGGCCGCCAGCCAGTTTGTCGAACTGGCCGGGCTGGCGACGCTGCACGTTTCTCCACTGCTCGTGCTGGCCATTGTCAGCGATGTCGCCTACGGTTCGAAAACCTTTTTGCGTGAGCTTTCCCAGGAACTGAAAAACGAAGGCGTCATTCCCCAGAACTCGACCATCGACAGCACTTCCGAATTGCTGGACGTGATTGGCGAGCTGTCGGGCCGTACGGCCGGAGAAATCGATTTGCCACGTCTCAGCCTGACTGGTTTGCAACAAACGATCCGCGAGACCATGGAAACCGCGGGCCGGGCCGACCCGGTCAAACTGGTGCCCCAGGCCGAAATCCAGAGACTTTGGGACGACATGCGTCAACTGGCCGCCAAAGAAGACGCTTCACTGCTGCAGGTTTCCGGCGCCATGACGCTGTACACGCTGAACCAGGTCGGCAGCGTGGTCAACGGGGCCCTCACGACCGTTCGCGTTACCGGCAGTTTGCTGGACAGGCATGTGATCGGACATTATCGGGCTGCTGCCAATGAAATTCTCAGCGACGGACTGTTCACGGTGGCATCGCGTGTCAGTGAACCGTACGTCGAAGCCCTGTGGTATAATTTTTCTTCGGATCGCGGCACGATTACGGCGGATTTGCTGACAGGAAAAATGATCGGCCAGGCCTGGCAAACCGCGCGGGGATGGTTTCAGCGCAAACCCGTCATCGGGGAGAGTGTTGCCGGGGACCCTGCAGACACTGTTTCCGAAAACGCGACCCAACACACCACCAGGGAAATCCGCGAACACGTTGCTGCTGACGGTCCGCCGCCGGACGGGACACGACCTGTCGAAAACCGGCCGGTATGATCGACGAATTTCCGGTGCTGGAAACGGAACAGGCAATTTGCCGCTGAACCCGGCGCCACCGCGCCACACCTGCAACCGGAAAGATCGCCGGAAATGTTTGCCAGACTGTTCCTTCTGTTTGTCGCTGTTCCGTTGACGGACCTCGTATTGCTGTTGATGCTGGCGCGGCTGACCAGCGTCTGGGTGACGCTGGCGGTGGTGGTGGTGACCGGTGCCGTTGGTGCCTGGTTTGCGCGGCGACAGTGGCACTGGTTGCTCGAACGCAGCCGGTCCAGAATGGCCAACCACGAACTGCCAGCCGAAGTCGTGACGGACGGATTTTTGATTCTGATCGGTGCCGTGCTGTTGATCACGCCGGGAATTCTGACGGACCTGGCCGGCTTTACGCTGATGCTCCCCCGCTGGCGAGCGTGGTATCGCAAGATTGGAAAAAACTGGGTCAGCCAGCGACTGACGGTCTTCAGAATGCAGGCTGAAGAGTATTCCCGCGCGGAGGGGCAGACGGGATATCGTGAAGCGGAACAGGATCACGGGACCCGTTCCGGGGTTGTCGACGGCACGGCGCGCGAGTCGGCTCCCCGCTGATCCCGGCATCACCGTTACAGGCTGTGCGACCGGAGATTGAGGCCTGAAAAAAGACTGCCGCCTCAGGGAATTCACTCAACTGCGGGAGCGAATCGACACACCTTTCAGATGCTGGCTGTTTTGCCCCTTGCCCCAACCCCTCCAGCGCTTTCCTCCCGACACCGCTGCGGGCCCGGCCGGATCCGGCCGCGTCTGTCTGCTTCACGCCACCTTGAGGAATCCACCATGATGAAAGACAC
>JBGSVU010000504.1:0-3765 GCA_041752775.1 Pirellulaceae bacterium
CGCAGATCGCCGTCAAAACCAATATTCCGGGCGAGATGCCCGACGGCAGTCACACTTTTCTGCCTCCTGACGAAGCGATCAAAAAAATGAAGCTGCCGGAGGGTTTTCAGGTCAGCCTGTTCGTGTCGGAGCAGGATTTTCCGGAAATGGTCAATCCGGTGCAGATGGCGTTCGACACGCGGGGCCGGTTGTGGGTCGCTGTCTGGCCGTCTTATCCTCACGCGAAACCGGATACCGCGCCCAACGACAAGCTGCTGATTCTGGAAGACACCGACAACGACGGGCGGGCGGACAAGTGCACGACGTTTGCCGCGGGTTTGCATAACCCGACCGGTTTCGAATTCTGGGCGGGTGGTGTTTTTGTGGCGGCCCAGCCCAACATTCTGTTTCTGGCGGATACCGATGGCGACAACCGGGCGGATGTTTCACGCCATGTGCTGCACGGGATTGACTCGGCGGACACGCATCACGCTGCCAACTCGTTTGTGTTTGGTCCGGATGGAGCGCTCTATTTTCAGGAAGGGACGTTTCATCACACGCAAATCGAAACACCGTGGGGGATGATTCGGTCGGCCAACGCGGCGAGCTACCGTTTCGAGCCGAATACCTGGCGGATGTCGGTCTACACTCCGTATGGATACGCCAATCCGCACGGGCATGTGTTCGACACGTGGGGTCAGGACATTTTGACGGACGGGACCGGATCGAATCCTTACGACGCGGCACTGACCAGCGGGCACCTGGAATTTCCGAACAAACATCCGGGAGCGCCGATGGTCTATCGGCCGCGAACCCGGCCCTGTCCGGCCACTGCGCTGGTCTCCGGTGGCAATTTTCCCGATTCGATGAACGGTGAGTTTCTGGTGGAAAACGTGATTGGCGACCTGGGGATCCTGCGCTACAGAATTTCTCCGGACGGAGCCAGCCTTTCGGGAGAAGAACTGGAGCCGTTGCTGCTCTCGTCCGATCCCCGTTTCCGGCCGGTCGATCTGGAGTTTGCACCGGACGGAAGTCTGTATTTTATCGACTGGCACAATCCGATCATTGGCCACATGCAACACAACTTGCGGGATCCCAACCGGGACCGCAGCCATGGCCGGGTTTACCAGATTCGCTACGGCGACCAGCCGCTGAACCGGGTTGTGCCCGAGGCCGAACTGGACACGGCGGCGCTGGTCGCGAAACTGGTCGACCCCGCCACCGATGACCGGGCGATCTACCGCACGCGGATCGAACTGTCCGCGCGAAAGGCTGCGGACGTCCGCGCGGCGCTTGATGCAGCCGAACAGCAACTGGATGCCGGCGCCGATCGCCAGCGGCTGCTACTGCTCTGGCTGTCGCAACAAATCAACCAGTTGCGAACCGATCTTGTGGAACGGCTGGCGCGGTCGAGTGACCACCGGATTCGCGGTGCCGTGATGCGCGTGATCGCCGATTGTGTTGACCGGTTGCCGAATGCCCGGGAGTTGCTGGTGGCGGGCGCGGCGGATGATTATCCCCGGGTGCGGATGCTGGCCGTTCGCGCCGCGAGTTTTCTGGGCGGGATCGATTGCCTGGAGGTGGTGGCAACGGCCGCGGGCCGTCCGCACGACCGTTTTATTGACTACGTGATTGCCGAATCGATGCGGGTTGTTCCCGGTGGGTGGAAAAGCAGTGTCGTCGATTCCGGTGTGCTGGAACGGCTGCAGCCCCAGTCGCAGGCGTTCGTGCTGGAACAACTGGGTCCGGCGGGACTGGGGCGAATTGCTCCGACCCTCGCCAATGCCGAATACATGATTGTGGCCGGTGGGGCGACGGCGGAACAACGGGCAGCGGCCGTCAGGCTGTTGTCGCAGCGGGACGAAACCAGCCCGGCCGTGGTGCTGGTCCAGTGGATGGGGCGCTCGGCCGCGGGAACGGGCGATGCCAGCGCGGTGGGTCAGCTGGGAATCCTGCTGGGGGCACAACCGGCGAGCGAACTGGCGGCTGTGCGGGGACAAATTGAAGCGTTTGTCGACGCCGCGAATCCAGCCTCGCTGCAACGTGCCGGGTGGCTGGGAATGTTGCTGGCGGACGGAGACATCGGGCCGGCGATGAAACTGGCCGAGGGAAGTCCGGTTTTTGAAACCGGACTGGCGGGTTCGATGCAGATGTTGCCCGACCCCCGGCTGCAGCAGGGCCTGTTCGATCATTTTGCCGGGCGACTGGAGGAATTGAATCTGCAAATGGCCGGGGCATCCGGCGGAACTCCGGCCCGTTACGTCCGCATCACACTGCCTGGCAAACAGCGAATTCTGACATTGGCCGAAGTCGAAATATTCTCCGGTGAGAACAACGTCGCTCGCCGTGGCCGGACCAGCCAGAGTTCGACCATCCATGGCGGCGACGCCGCGCGGGCGATCGACGGAAACACGGACGGCGCCTACGCCAGCGGCGGTCAGACTCATTCCGCCGAAAACTCCACGGATCCGTGGTGGGAAATAGAACTGGATGTTCCGGCGGAAATCCACTCGATCCGGATTCACAACCGGACCGAAGGCGATTTCTTCAGGCGTCTGGACCGGTTTACAATTCAGGTGCTCGACTCCAGTCGCGAAGTCCTGTTTGAGCGAACGGATGTCCGTTCCACCCGGGAACCGCTTGAGATTGCGGTTCAGACAATTTCGCCTGAACGCCTGTTGCGGCGCGCCATCATCGACTCAATGGGACACGTCCGGATCCGGGAGAAGGAAGCATTTTCGATCCTTGCAAAAACACTACTGTCCGGAATCGAGCCGGATGTGACGGGCAAATCCCTGTTGCGGGTTCGGACGGCGGCCTGGGACCCGTCGATGGCCGGTCCATTGATGAAGCATGTGCTGGAGACAACTGCGAAAATTCCGGAAGCAGAACGCGAAAACGAAATCGCATCGCAGCTGTTCCAGATCGGACAGATCACGGCCGCGATGTTGCCCGAAACCGAACGGGTCGCTGCCGTCGCCCAGCTGTCCAGACAAAGCGTGCCCGTGCTGACCGTTGGCACCCGGCCGCACCGCATGGAATACGACCGGACCATGATTGCTGTCGAACCGGGGCGACGATTCACGATCGTGTTTGAAAACACCGACCAGATGCCCCACAACCTGGTGCTGGTTCAGCCCGGGCAGCTGGAAGCGGTCGGGATGCAGGCCGAGACCGAATCGACCCGTCCGGATGCGCTGGCGAAACACTACGTTCCGGACAACAGTTCGGTGATTGCCGCAACGCGACTGGTGCAACCAGGTGAAACGGTCCGGCTGCGTTTGACCGCTCCGGAACGCCCCGGAGTCTATCCCTATGTCTGCACCTATCCGGGACATTGGCGCCGCATGTCAGGAGCACTGTATGTGGTGCCTGCCGTCGACCAGTTTCTCGCCGCGCCGGAAAAATATGCCGAAGCCAACGGGATTCGGATCGAAGACGAATTGTTGCGCATGAATGCCACCCGCCGCGAGTGGAAGATCGGGGATTTCGCCGAAGATTTTGCAGATCCCACGGTCAACGTCCTGGCAGGGCGCGATTTGCAGCGCGGCCGCGACCTGTTCCGTACCGCCAGTTGCGCTTCGTGCCACAAAATTGCGGGCGAAGGTTTTGAACTGGGGCCGGACCTGGCCCAGCTGGATGCCCAATGGACTGACGTGGACGTATTGCGGCACATCCTCGTGCCGTCTGAAAAAATCGACGACAAATACCGGACGCAGATTTTTCTGTTGTTCACCGGCAATACCGTCAGCGGGATCGTGACGGCCGAAGACAGGAAATCACTGA
>JBGSVU010000505.1:0-4804 GCA_041752775.1 Pirellulaceae bacterium
GCCCGCCACTTCGTCTCCGGCGCGATTTCCCAGAAACCCAACAACTTCGTAGGACCACCGAACACCAGATTCCCCAGCCATAACGCAGAAAGCGCCGCCAGAATATTGCCCAGCGTCGAAGTCGACTGCAACACACCCAGCGCTCCCGGACGGGAACGGTCCGGCAATGTGTCCGCGGTCAGGGCGACGGCCAACCCAAACACGCCGCCCACGCCAACTCCGGTCACGAACCGGTAAATCGCGAAATCAATCCAGGATACGGAAAACGCCGACAACCCCGTGAACAACGAATACAGCAGAACCGTGAGGGACAGTGTTTTGGCCCGCCCAATCCGGTCTCCGATTGATCCGAAAACCAGTCCCCCGACACCCCAGCCAATCAAAAAGATGCTCGTCGCGTATCCAGCGTAAACTTTTGGATCCGCCTCCCCAGGGAGCTTCAGCGATTTCAGCGCATCCTCCCGAAACAACACAAAGATCTGCTGGTCGAAACAGTCAAACATCCACGCCAGACTGGCCATTGCAAGCACGAACCAGTGATACCTGCTGAGCCCATGAAACCACCAGCCGGCAGCAGGTAGGGAATCAGCAGAAACAGGGGGCAGTTTTGACATCAGCGACGGTTATGGTTGAGTTTGAAGACATGACAAGCGACCAATATAAACGGCCTGGATGTCTTTCGATACCACGCCAATCCCGTAGCACCTCAACCCGTTTTCTTCCGGTTTTTCGGGGGAAATGGCCATCCGGGAAGCTGGGCGGAGTTTAACGACTGGCAAAAGATTTCCAGGGAAGTCCGACCGGACAGTCTGGGTAGCTCACGACAGGTGCGATCCCAGCCAGCCAGTTTTTTGACCGCTCTGAGCGCCGCCGGTACGATTGTCATCGTTGTCCGTCGATTCTTCAAACGGACCAGGAAGTCCATCTCGCGTCACCTGCCTGCTCCGACGGGCCGGGCCCGACCCTTTTCGCATGTTGCAGCGGGAATAAACGCCGGTTTCCCCACCGCTGATTTTGCTGGCGGAGTTTGAGGGTTCGGCAAATTCATCCGGTTCCAGTGAGTTTCGCAGTCGTATCACCCGCTGTCAGAATGGCGAACCTGTTCCTGCCACAGATTGCAAACAGGATCAATTCTGCCGATCGTTCCGATGATTCCAACTGCAACCGATATGCCGCAGACAAGTGTGTGATGGCAGCCTTTTCCCTGGTCCGAATTCCGCTGGGCAAACATGCAGTTGTTCAACCTGATCCGGCTAACGACACTGGCCTGTCTGGTCACCTGGACCGCACTGCCGGTAGCGACCGCATTCGGCCAGCCCGACAACCGCCGGACTCCACTGGTCCAGGCCGTTGCCAGTTGTCGCGACTCTGTCGTGAATCTGCGGGGCAAGAAATCCGTCGCCCACGACTCCATCGACCTGGGCAACGACGAAGCCCGCATGGTCAACGGCATGGGCACAGGAGTTGTGATCGACTCACGCGGATATGTATTGACCAACTACCACGTCGTTCAGGACGTTCGCAACATCCAGGTCACCACCCGCGACCATCAGGAGTGTTGGGCTGCCCTCGTCGCCCACGACCCGGTCACCGACCTGGCCATCATCAAAATCGATCTCAAAACCAGCCTGCCAGAAATCCGGCTGGGCCGGTCCGCCGACCTGTTGCTGGCCGAATCGGTCGCCGCGGTCGGCAATGCCTATGGTTACGAACACACCGTGACAACCGGCATCGTCAGCCACCTGGACCGCACTGTCCAGGTCAACGATCACCAGATCTATCAAAACCTGATTCAAACCGACGCGCCGATCAATCCCGGAAACAGTGGCGGCCCGCTGCTGAACCTGAATGGTGAAATGATCGGTGTCAACGTCGCGGTGCGAATCGGCGCCCAGGGAATCGCTTTTGCCATTCCCGTCGACCGGGCCATCGAAGTTGCCGCCAACCTGCTGGAACAACACAACCGCAAATCGGTGCTGCACGGAATCAGCGTGGAAACCCGCTATGAGGCGGCTGTTCCCCGGGTCGTTGTCGCAGCGGTCCAGACCGGATCACCCGCCGCCAGCGCCGGAATCGTCGCCGGCGACTGGATCGAGTCGGTCAATGGCAGTCCTGTTGTGCGTGCCGTCGATTTCCAGCGGGCTTTGATCGGCCGTTCCGCCCAGTCAACGCTGCAATTGGGGATACGCCGGGGTGATGCCGGTGCCGTGCAGCAAACCAGCCTCGTGTTGCAGCCGGCCATCCTGGAGACATCCCTGCGGACAGCGGTTGTAGATCCGGCCGGATGGAACTCCATGGGTTTGAGGCTGGTTGAAGCCACCGCTGCCCAAATGGCCAACCGGCACAGCGACTATCAGCGCGGCCTGTGGGTGCTGGAAGTCCGCCCGAACAGCCCCGCAGAAGCCGAGGGGATTATTCCGGGCGACATTCTGGTTGCCATGTTCGGGCTGAAAACCGAGACGATGGACAATCTGGACTACATTCTGAAATTGCCGGAAATTCGCCGGCGTGATGAATTCCGTTTTTATATCCTGCGGGAAAATGAATGTTTTTTGGGAGAAATGAGGATTGCGGATTTTCCGGCGGTCTCCCGCCAGGTTTCCGGATCCAGCAGTAACAAATGACTTTCGCCCAGGCAACTTTCGAACCATCAACATTTGCCCTGGCACCTTTGCGGTGCGACTGAAAATCAAATCCAATCGAGCTTTTCACCCGCCTGACTTTTGGAACTCCATGATTCGAAACACTCCACCCGTCCCAGTGAGGCTGCGATGACCACAGCGTGAGACTTGGTCCAGAACAAGTCGGCTTCGCCGCGCGGGCTGCTGCAAACTGCCGCGAAGCACACCCTGTCAGGCCTGTGAATACAACCCGGCCGCCGCAACCTCATCCGCCCCGAACCCGGCCCCAGACCCGGTTCGGGGCATTTTTTTTTGTGCCAGGAGTCTGTCCCGTAAAGAGGCAGACCCGTGGAACGGCAAAGAGGGGCAGACCCCCTTCGGAACGGGCTCCAAACGGGGCTTTGCTGCCCTGCCCCTGCCCTGCACAACTCCGCAATTGTAGTTCCCAGTGTTATGCCCAGTGTTACTCTGCACTGCCCAGTGCCGTGCTGTTTCAGGGCAGCTCAATCACCGGCTTCTTTTCTTTTGCCGTCGCTCCGTCATCCTCCGCAGCCTGTTTGCCCGACTGCAACCACGCCATTCGCAACTGGTGCAACACCGACGAAATCATCGACGATTCGTCTTCACTGATGTTGCCGGCTGATATTTTTTCAATCACACCCAGCATGTCGATCAGGTGTTTGGCGAGCGGCCGGTTCGCTGAAGTTTCACCAGTCAGGGGATCGGGAAAAAACCCCAGCGCAACCATCGCCTGAGTGCTGTAGGTCGATACCAGGATCTCGAACGAAGCCGGTGGGATCTGCATCGCGCTGGCCTCGCTTTTGCCACCCGCCGGTTTTCGCCTGGCGGAGTCCGTGTCGCTGGTTGCCGCCCGCTCCGAACCGGCCTGGGCAGCAGCTTTCTCGGCCGCGACCTGATCTTTCCAGGCATTGTCCACCACAATTCGTGGCTCGTCAGATTTTTCTTCAGTGTTCATCAGATTACCCACAGTTTCAGGTTTCAGATTGCTGGCCTGCGCAGGCCCGGCTCCGGCGAGATGGCAGAGGTGTTCGGAATGCAGAGTGAACCTGCCCGCGACGCCCGTTCTGCAGCCAGTTTATCCATCCGATTTGACTCAATCAAACCGGAGCGTCATTACCTGGCGCCGAACGCACTGTCCATTCTGGCCCGCTGTTAATCTATTTGCCTGTTAACGCGCGGGGGATCGGCCAGTGCCCG
This sequence comes from Pirellulaceae bacterium, assembly GCA_041752775.1. Lineage (GTDB taxonomy): Bacteria > Planctomycetota > Planctomycetia > Pirellulales > Pirellulaceae > BJ22. The sequence goes on from JBGSVU010000505.1 coordinate 3,840, forward strand.
GTGTACCAACCCAGCGAAAACAGATCGATCAAAAAATGGGCCAGTGCTGCGGCCAGCCAGGTTCCCGACCAGAACATCAACAGCCCCAGCCAGATCCCCACGACTGTCGCCACGCAAAAATAGGGAACGTTCAATGCGTGACAGGCCCCGAACACCGTTGAGGCAACGATGATCGCCGGCACTACAGAATACGGACCGCTGAACGCCGCCTGAAATCCGCCCTGCAAACACCAGCGGAACAGCAACTCTTCGCCCAGAGCCGCGGCGCCGGAAATGATGATCACAGCAGGCAACGAAATTCCCGCGAGCATCTGCATCAACCCACCGTCCAGGGAACGGCGAATCTGTTTGAAAAACTCCAGCCGCGACCATCCACTCCAGAGCGACAGAAATATTAGCGGAATCGATCCGGCGGTTCCGTAAACCAGCGCCGGACGCAATGTTTCTTCACACCGAACCACCGGAAGTGGCTGGTCCGCGGCATGAAAACCGAACAGGCCGACTGTCAACGCCAGTCCGGCCAGCCCGCCCTCAAACACCAACGCCAACAGGACCGGAACGAATTCGTCGGCTGGTTGCTGATCAGATTTGTCAGGACCAGATTCCATAGAACCAGCCAGCTGTTTCAGGAAACCGCCCTGCGGCCAGAACAGCCGGTGCGGTTAATTCCGGCTAGTCGGCCAATCCGAGCGCCGGCAAAATGTCATTGGCTCCCGGTGTCATCCGGCGAATTTTGGTGACCAGTATCTGCTTCTCGCTGGCGGAGGCTTTCTCGGCCTTTCGACGCAGGACTTTCATTTTCTGCTTGCGTTTGCGTCGGCGCCGCAATTCCCGCTGGCGTTCACTTCCAGACATCTGATTCGTATTCCAGGTAAAGTATTTCGAAAAAAAAACTGACAGGGTCCCAACCAGTCGCTAACCGACGGGATTTCGGACCTGAAAGCGAAACCGGGTTTTAGCCCAAT
>JBGSVU010000506.1:0-2607 GCA_041752775.1 Pirellulaceae bacterium
GTGACTGCTCCCGTTAGGTTGTATCCAAACGAAAAAGTTGTTGGGACCGGCCACAACAACAGTAAAGTTCTGCTTAAAGACCTTCCCCCAAAGCTCTGGCTGGAGACCTTCGAACGGACGCATTGGTCCGGTCGGAAATTCCGGTCCCAGCCCTGCCCGGGGACAGGTTTCTGGTAGCTGCCCACATTATTGGGGAAACTGGCCCTCCGAGTCACCCCCAGTCGATTGCGTGGAATCGGTTCCGCAGGCTCCTTCGGCGGAAAATCAGCCTATCGTGACCGCCGCCAATCCACAATGGCCATTGAACGGGGCTTTTTTTCCGGACAAAACCGCCCATGTGACCGGTCAGGCAACGGGAATAATTCGATCGGGAAACTGGGTCTGTCCGCACCAGCTGAAAGACACCCTTCTCCCTTCCTGCCAGAATATTCAGCCAAAGTCATGTCGGCTCCGGGCTTCCGGGACGGGACAGGGCTCCCGTTCTCCAGGTTCCTCCCAACCAGCCGCGAAAAACTGTCAAACGCCCCAGTACCAGTTGAAGAGATTGGTGGGCGGATTGTCGGGCGGTGGTGGTGGCACATTGGAAGCCAGACCATCGACAAACACAAACGTCGCATCCGTGATCACATCATCCGGATAAACATTGTCGCCGTTGCCATTCCTGGGAAATGGAGAATCGGCGGGATCCGACAAGGTGGGTCCCTGCCCGTCGCCAACCGTTATTCCCAGCAAGCGGTAGACAAGTCCGTCCAGCAGCGGGCTGAGCGTCTCAACTTCAATGGAATAGCTGCCCGGTGCCAGATAAACCGCGATGGAAGTTCTTCTTTCGCCAGGACGCGTCGCTCCCTGGTAAATGATCGTCCCTGCCGAATCCTGAATGGTCAGCCACAACAGGGCTGAATCGGGAACGGAACCCGACGGGCCAAGTTCCAGTCCGAACTGCATAATCTGGGACTCCGCCACATGCAGGGAGTGGTACTGTTTCTGAACAGAACTCACCGTCCCCTCTGCCCGCGTCAGGAACTGGACGGGTTCTGTGGAATAACTGGTGGTCAACTCATAGCTGCCTGAATTGAACGGCAACAAACTGTCTGCTCCGACCCGAATGTAGTAGTCGCTGTGGGAAATCACATTCGCAACCTGCAGAACCAGGACGCCCCTGCCGTTGACCACAACCTGGGCGGGAACCTGGGTCCGGCTGACGTCAAAGACCTGAATGTCGGGAATCATTCCACCGATATCCATCGACCGAACAGAAATGTTTAACAGGGGCTGGATGTTGCCTTCGAATTCCACAGTCTCAAATCTGTAAAAATCCAGATCGGTACTGCTGGCCAGACTTGCCCGGCGGCTGAACCGGGAGAATGTGGGATACCCATCCTCATCTTCCAGTTCAATGGCCGTTTCAAAGTCGTTGCCCGAATCATCTTCTTCAAAGAGATACCCGGCGGGATCAGCGAAATATTCGGCCAAGTCCCGCTCATCAAGCCGGGAAAAAGACTGGTCCCGGACGACGGCCAGCACATCCGCTCCGGAAACAACGTTCCGACCATCCAGCGTCCCAATCACGGCATAGCCGCCAAGTGAGTCAGCGGTTCCACCATCGATACTCACATAGAGGTAACGGTCGCTTCCGGCGGATGAAACTGTCAAAGAAAGACTGTCACCCCGGGTGGACGTGGAACTGGCCTGTTGCAGCAGTCCGCCACTTTCCGAATAGACCGAAATCTGTGGCGCCAGCAGGCTGATCCCGTCAGAGACAACCTGGAAAGTAACCGGGCCGGAATAGTCGTCCGGAATCTCCAGCCGGTAAAAATCCCCGTCACTCGAATCGTTGATGTCGGCGAACAATATCGACGGCCAGGTCCCGGGCTCAACCCCATTGTGGTCATCCAGCAGCATCCGGGTGGCGTGTGCAATGCTGTTGTTGTTGATCGATTCGTCAAGATCGTGCGGGTCGAGGTCGCGCATTCCGTAAAGCGACTGAAAATCGGCAATGTCCACCGTGGCCAGGTCGTCCCGGACCGAGTAACGGTGCATTACCGAATCAATATTCCTGTTGTGTTTCAGCCCCAAAGCATGGCCGACTTCATGGAGAGCCACCCGGAAAAAGTGCCCGGCGTCCTCAAAAACTGCATTGCTGTTGAACAGAATATCCCCGGCCCACGTTCCCGAAACCAGTTCCCCCTGACCCAGCGCCACAGCGTAAACATCCGGGGCCATCGGAATGGCTCCGATTCGCACATCTCCGAAACGACTGTCCCCGATCGCTGCCCCCGAGCTCCCAAAGGGCAACCCCGAATCGGCCACAAGCCCAACGTCCAGATTGCCGTGAATCGCCCACAGCCCAAAACTGTCGATCAGTGCCAGCTCAATCTGCGACGGAGTCAGCAAACCGGCAAAGGCCGAAAACAACTGGCTGGACTGGTCAAATACGCTCGTTCCGTCTGGTGCAAAACTGAGTGTCAGCCGATTCGACACGATCCCGGACCGCAAATAGACGTCGTCGTTTTCTGAATCGTCGTCTTCGTCATCGTCATTGCGAATGTCGTTTTCATCGTCGTAGAAATCATCATTGCCCGCTCCACCCGTCAACCAGTCCGCATC
>JBGSVU010000507.1:0-5254 GCA_041752775.1 Pirellulaceae bacterium
TGGACATTCCCTGATCGTGATGGATCACAGTTTGCAGTTGATGTCGCACGCCGACCATATTATTGACCTTGGCCCCGGTGCCGATGCTGCGGGCGGCCGGGTAGTGGTGGCCGGCACGCCTCGCGATGTCGCCGGGTGTGCGGAGTCGATTACGGGACGGCACCTGAAAAATTACCTGGAACGGTTTGATTCCAGTGCCGCTGTGGGGCAGGGTGAGTGATGAACGAAAATGAAACGGGCCGGCCGGAAAACGAATCGCAAAAATCCGGTGACGCGGCCTTTGATCCGGCGCGGCGGTTTGTCCGCCAGACGACTTTTGCACCACTGGGGGCAGCCGGACAACAGCGACTGGCGCGGGGACGGGCGCTGGTGGTCGGGATGGGAGCACTCGGATCGCAGGCCGCAGAAATACTGGCGCGGGCCGGTGTCGGCTTTTTGCGAATAGTCGATGGTGACCTGTTGCAGCCGGACAATTTGCATCGCCAGACGCTGTATGTCGAGTCCGATGCGCGGGACGGGTTGCCCAAAGTCCAGGCTGCGGCGCGGCATCTGAAGGCGATCAACAGCAGCGTCGTGGTCGATCCGCTGGCCGTGATGGCCGATCCGCGGAATGTGGTGCAGTTGATGGAAGGTATCGATGTGGTGATCGATGGGACCGACCGCTTTGCAACGCGGTTCCTGTTGAATGCGGCTGCGGTTCGGGCCGGGGTTCCGCTGGTCCACGGCGGATGTCTGGGGTGCGATGGCCAGGTGATGGTGGTATTGCCTGGCGAAACGGCCTGTTTGCAGTGCCTGATGCCAGACGGAGTTCAGGAAGAAGCGGCGACGTGTGAGACGGCCGGGGTCCTGATGCCCGTGGTGACGGTGGTGGCCGGATTGCAGGCGCTGGAAGCGATGAAGATTCTGTCGGGGAACCGGCAAGCGGTTTCGCGGGATTTGACGGTGTTTTCGTTGTGGGACAACAGGATCCGGCAGGTTGGGTTGGGGGCGCTGGCCGGGAACCCGGAGCGGGGGTGCAGCGTATGCAATACGGCGGGTCGTCAGCGGATTGGGCGTGAAGAAACGGAGCCGTTTGTCACTGGACCGGTGGTAAAAAGTGCGGGGGACGAATTGCAGGCAACGCGTCTGTGTGGACGCGAGGCGGTGCAGGTTGTGGCGGGCAACTGGCGGGGTGCGACATTGCAGGAGGTGGCGGGTGGGATGGCCGGAGACCGGCAGGTTGGGCTTTCACCGTTCATGTTGCGGGTCCGGGAATCGGGGCTGGAGCTGAGTTTGTTTGCGGATGGTCGGGCGATTGTGGACGGGACGGGGGATGAGCAGGTGGCTTGCGGGGTTTATCTGCGATGTTTTGGCCGGTGGCTGGGATCGGGTTCGGTTGCTCCCCTTTGAACTGCAGGGCGAATGCATTCATAATTGGGCACGAAGCCTGCGGCGGGATTTTTGTGTCCGGATTTTTTCACTGACGACTTTCTGATTTTTTTGGTAACTGTGTGCCCATGACTGAATTCAGTGCCTCGATGCTTGCGCAGCTGGAGCGGATGACCGACTGGTTCACGACGACCTGGATGATATCGGTGGGGGTACTGGCGGGCGCGGTATTCGTGCTGTTGTATTTGCTGACGGTCGTGGTGATATCGCGGATTGGCGGCCTGAACCGGATTGGGGAATCGCGGACGGGTTTGTGGATAGCGGGCATGTTGACCGGTGGAGTCCTGGCGGGACTGGTTTGCTGGTGGATTGTCTGGGTCCGTGTCTTTGACCGGGTTTCGGGATCGTTAACGGAAAAACTGTTGGACAGACCCGGATATGGTGACGGTTATCTGACGGTCATATTCCCTGCCGCGATTTGTCTGTTTTTGGGATTTGGCCACTGGATGATGGTATCGCGAAAGCGGGCACCGGAAGTCTGGTCGGGAGTCCGCGAGGGATTCCTGGGGTGGGTCAACTGGGTCGTGGGTGGATTGAGTCTGTTTGCGCTGCTTGGATACGGGCTGTTCCTGGTCGACGGATTTGGCATTGCCAAATTTGTTGCGGACCCCAATGCCCTGCTGCATTCCCTGTCGCGAATTCCGGCGGCGCGGGACCATGTGGTAACGATTGACGATTTGGCCCCAACGGGAGCCACCGAGGCGGGGTACCGGATTGAAGTCAATTTTCCGGGACTGGAGTTCCGGGGGATGGAAGTAGCCTCGAATCAGGAGCTTGAGATTGCCAGCCTGCCCTTTACCAATCCGCTTCCGACGAACCAGATGTACAGTGTGCCATCGACTTCGGCGGAGACTCCGAGGTTTTTTGGGCGGGACAATGTGATTCCCGAGGGGACTGTGACGGAGTTGTATGTGGCCAATCGCGGTCGCAACAACGCCGAAGTGAAGATCCGGTATTTTATCCGGCCGGTTTATGCCGAGGTGCTGGTGATTCCGGTCACGGCGGTGGCGACGTTTTTGCTGTACCTGATCCACATGAGTTTTTCGGCGCTGTTCCCGAAGATTTCGGCGATCAGCCTTTCGACATTCAAGACCGAAGTGAATCAGCCGGTTTTTTATCTGGTGATGGCGGCGGGCCTGGCCTTTGTGACGATTTCGATATTTTTGCCCTACAACACGCTGGGTGAGGACATCAAAATGTACAAGGACGGCGGATTGACGCTGATCCGGGTCCTGGCCATTTTTGTGGCGATCTGGGCATCCAGTAAAAGTGTGGCGGAAGAGATCGAGGGGCGGACGGCGCTGACCGTACTCAGCAAACCGGTGGGTCGCCGCCAGTTCATTCTGGGAAAGATCTCGGGCATTACGCTGGTGATTGCCCTGATGTTTGTGGTGCTGGGAATGTGGCTGGTATTCTGGACCGGGTTCAAACCGCTGTACGATGCAATTGAGACCTCGCGGGGGGACATCGAGTGGGCCGAGTGTTTCAATGAATCGACCAGTGTGATTCCAGCCCTCTGTCTGGCTTTTCTGGAGTCGTTCCTGTTTGTCGCGCTGAGTGTGATGATCTCGACCCGTCTGGGGATTCTGCCCAACCTTGTGATCTGTTTTTCGATTTACATTCTGGGGCACATGACACCGCTGCTGGTAATGTCCTCGACGGTGGTCAATGCTTTTGAACCCGTGGTGTTTTTTGGACAGCTGATTGCGATTGTTTTCCCGGTGCTGGACAATTTCAATGTCGAAGCCGCGATCATGACCAATGAAGTTGTACCGATTTCCTACATGCTGTTGTCGCTGTTGTACACTCTGCTGTACGGGTCGATTGCCATCCTGCTGTCGCTGGTATTTTTTGAAGATCGCGATTTGGCCTGATGCCATGTGGGGGAGGCAGGGATTGCCGCTGGTCCTCGTCCGGCCTGGGAATTGATTTTTGGGAGGAAAATGGATGGCTGCAGCTTTGTCCGAACGGTTTGCCGCGATTGCCCGAAAACACGGTGTGGATCCGGCCCAAACAACTCCTGACAACCGTGCCGCGCGGCTGGTGGAGCTGGAATCCATGCTGGCGCTGCAGGACGTTCCCTTTCCTGTGGATCCGGCGCGGGCGGCGGCGTGTCTGGAGGCCGCCCGGCGGGGGGACCTGTTCGGCACCGGAACGCTGAGTGATGAATCAGTCGACCTGGGCGAATACGAAAATTTCCAGAATTACGACCTGTACACCCCGGAAGAACACCTCAGCTGGGCCTGTCTGGTTGCTGACCAGCAGAAAACCAAACATCGCTATGCCTGTCGCGAGTACCTGGCCGGTGAGCAGACGTTTTCGATTGGTGGAACGGTGATTCCGGATTACTGGCTGCTCAATACACGCATTTACCAGCAGACGGGATGGCAGCTGGCCACGGTCAGCAAGATCATTCCGGCCGAGCTGTTTTTCACCTGTCACAGCCGCCGTTTTTTCCCGGTCACCACGTTCATGCGGGCGCTGGAACAGGACTACTTGCAGGAACCCGACATCGGGCATGATGTGGCAGGTCATGTGGCGACCTTCACCATCCCGGCGGTGGCGGGTGTGATGCAGAATCACGGACTGGCACGGGACATCGTGTATGCCGAGCGGGATGAGCAGTTGCGGGCCTGTGGGAGCCCGTAGGAAGAGAAAAGAATTCGCGACTATGCCGACGAGCTGTTGCTGTACGCCGGTCGCATCTACTGGTTCACTGTCGAATTTGGGCTGGTCCTGCAGGAGGGAGAGGTCCGGGATTTTGGTGCCGGCATTCTGTCCTCGCCGGGTGAAACGGTTTTCAGCATCGACTCGCCGGTCCCCAACCGGGTGTTGATCGATCCCGGTGACGACCGCGACCTGTTGCGTCTCGCCACCACGGACTATCTGATAAGCGAATTCCAGAAAACCTATTTCGTCATGTCCAGTTTCGACCGGCTGGAAACGCTGTCGCCAGAACGGATTCTCCAGGCAGCCCGGACGGCAGCCAAACTTCCCCACTACACGTGGCGTGAAATTGTGCCGGGCGATCATGTCCTGAATGTGGGAGCAGTCATGACGGCTCCGAACGAAAAATACTGGCGTCTGGTCGCCGGCCAGCCGCTGGATGAATGTCTCCGCAGGACCGTTGTTCGCAATTTGACTTTGATGGAGACGGAACTGCACAACGAAATGGACCTGGCGGCAGTTTGGAAAGGCCCCATGCCGGAGATTCCGCAACCGGTTTGGGACTGGTACTGGGACCAGAAAGACGCGGGGACTTTGCCCGCCGTCGAGGTTCCGATGTCTTGAGTATCCTGTGGCGCAGCCCGGCCGAAAGAGCCCCTGATCCTGTTCCTCTCAGGTGTTTTTCCCGGGAAATTGCCGGGAAAAACCCGGGGAAATGGCGTTTTTCCGGGATTTCCGCCGTCCCGTTGCCCTTGTCGGGTTCTGTCGCGGATTTTTTTCTGTAAGACTCTTGCGAGATACTCTTCGGGAGAAAGAGTTGTGTCGCTGTTTTTCATCCGGAACCCGTGGGGCTGACGGACGAAAAAAAATTGGGTGGTCGGGCATTTAATTCCACACCCAGCGATTTTTTTGAGCAGAATGGGTGGGATTTTGCGGAAAAAGTTGTGCACCTCACTGGCCGGTGATTTTGTCTCGACTGCCGGACGGAGACGCCAACAACCTTGGGTCAAAATTGTTGCCGTTACACTCCCGCAGAGCAGACTGAAAACCGGGTTCGGGGTTCATTGACAAACGAACCCCCGCCATCGTCAACTTCCAACACTGACAGGTCAAAAAATCCCATGTCCAAAAAGAATCGCCAGAAACGACGTTCCGGTTC
>JBGSVU010000508.1:0-6467 GCA_041752775.1 Pirellulaceae bacterium
CGCGATTTTCAGTGCCCGTTCGATCAGATCGAACGAATAGGGTTGACTCATATCGGGAAAGCGGGGTCCCAGCCGGTCGTCGTTGATCCCAATCAACGGATTGTCACCCAGCAAATTGATGTGGTCATCAATCAGCATCAGGTCGCCACAGCGGTAGTTCGGATTCATTCCGCCGCAGGCGTTGGAAACCACCAGCAACCCGGCACCGAGGGCCTTTATCACCCGAACAGGCAGCGTGATGTCACCCAGCGAATAACCTTCGTACATGTGGTGGCGGCCTTCCATCGCCATCACGGGCAATCCGTTCAGCCGGCCGCAAACCAGCCGCCCGCGATGGCTGAGCGCGGTCGATTCCAGAAAATTCGGGATCTCACCGTAATCAATGGCAACGTCGATCTCGATCCGGTCGACCAGTGACCCCAACCCGGTACCGAGAATGATCCCGGCCCGAGGCGTTTCGCTCCAACTGCTGCGAATCGCAGCCACGGATTCCTGAATTTTGTCAAACAGTTCCAACATGCCGTATGCCACCGCCCCGTTCAAAAATTGCTTTTGCCAGAAACGGCTTGAGCCTAATCGAACGGAGCGCGAACCGCCAGAACCCGGCGGACGGTGACGTGCTGTGCCCTGGACCGGACGGGCGGTCCACGGTCCATTGGTTGGCGTCCTCCTAGCGGCGTGAACTGGAAGCAGGTTCCGCTGGTGATGCCGTGGCGTTGCGACCTTCCGGTTTCGTTTCTGGTGGTGGGAACCGGACGGATTCAATCAGACGCGAATCGGCGCTGCCAAACTGGCGGGCCGATTCCTGTTCGGCGGTAAAGACCATGGCCACGCAGCGTCCGTCCGGGTTGCTGACGTGGTAATAGCGCCACTGGACTGGCAAATCGTCCTGTTCACCCTGAACGACGACGCGAATGACATTCAGCCCGCTTTGCGTGCTGCCAACGTCGCTGGAAACAACGCGGGCCTGGGATTCGGCGACCATTTTGGTGATCTCTTCCGCGAACTGGGCTTTCTGCAGCGGCTTGTCAGCCGGGCGTTTGGGCAGCCGCAGAATGCTGCACTGCGCCAGCAGGTTGCCGTTGTTGACGTAACGCAGGATCACGGCATCGGGATCGGAAACGATGACCCGCCACTGTGGATCGTAGACCAGTTCGAACTGGCTTTCGGTGTGCCAGAGAAGTTTCAGCGGCAGCTGGGCAATTTTCTGTCCGGAGACCTGGCGAAACTTTTCGATCTCCGGGTTGGAGAGGGTGACGGAAGAAGTCCGCACATCGAGTTTGACTTGTCCGGAAAAGCCCGGGGCCAGCTGGCTGATTTGGCGTTTCTCGTCGATGGTGACCCGCAGGGCAGAGACGGATTCGTTTTTCCGGTCAAGGATCGCCACACCGAGGACCTGCATTTCCGTAATGGCCGTATCGACTTCGGCGCGGACCTTGCCTGAGATATAGACCTTGACCGCGTCTTCTGTAATTTCCTTGACTTGCAAATCGACGTTGTTTTCGATCACGTTTTCGACTGCGAGGAATCCCTGCAGTGCCCGGTCGTCGGTTCGCCAGCGCGTGCCGGTAGTGACACCGGATTTTGAAAACATCGCGCCGTAGACCAGCGGGTCACCGGGCACTAGCAGCAATTCCTGTTCGATCTGTTTCAGCACACCGCTGACGGAAAGGTAGGTGACCGGGCGCGACATTTTCCTGTCGGACATCCGCACGGCGATCTGGCGGTTGGTTTCGCCCAGTTTGTTTTCGGTGGACTTTTCATTGAGCGTGATTTGGGCGGTGGCGGTATCGTAGCGGCGGATCGCATCGGCCTTGCCCGCCGGGAACTGTTCGTATTTGAAGTTGGCGGCGACTTTCAGCGGCACCGCCTGGTTGGTTTTCTGCTCGTCGTTTTTCAGCAGCAGCGAACCGGCAAAATCGGCTCGCGCGGTGACTTTGGCACCGGAATCCGACCGGACGACCAGATCGACTGAGCCTGTTTTCGTGTCACTATCCTGTGCCGGCGCCTGCGCTGCCCCGCCGATGACGGCCAAGGCAAAAACGACCGCGGAGATGTTGTTCAGAGTCTGAAAAATACGGTTATGCCGATGAGAGTTGCTACCGGAGCATCGCGAGGTGGGGCCGGGATTTGCTGCAGCAGGAGTGGGCATTGGGTTTCAGCCTTGTATGTTGCGTTTCCCGGCAATTTCGCTGGATCGAAAAGCGATTGATTGCAGAAAACGGCAGAGCAACGGGAGAAAAAAGGTTGATGGGCGATGCGGCCGGTTGCTGGTCGGCGACTGGCAATAAGGCACTTCGTATCCGTTTTATCGGCCGAATGGCTGTCTCAAATTGATTCACCTGTCGCAGGATGCGACGGAAAATCGGGGCGTTCCGGCCCTACATGGTCGAGACAAGGCTTTTTTTCCCGGATTTTCGCAAAATTCCGTTTTTTCTTTCACCTGGTCCCTGATTTGCGGCTCTCTTTAACTGTGGTGCGGATTTTGTCGCAGGCAGGGTGCGGTTTTGGCAGGCAGATTTTTATGTCGGCTTGTCGTCCCGGACTCCAGTTGACCAAACGGTTGATTGAAAAGCCGGCCAAATTGGCTCCCCCCGAACTAACCACCGCTTTGTAGCGTAAACTCAAGTGTCCAGGATGGGCAAAGGGTTGGGCACAGCAGGAGGAGTCAGTTCGGAAGAGCGAACCGCCCAATTCCATCAGGAACAGACTTTCGGCACAGCCCGTGATCCGGTTTGGATTGCGGCGTAACGCCGAACGAAGGAGGACGGACGATGAGCGCCAAATTTAACAGCCAGCACATTCGCGAGCTTTGCGACCAGCAGACCCGTTTTGCCCCGACTGACAAACGGGCGGAACAGGCTGACCGGGCCGAGGCTTTTCTGCGCGAAGTCTCCCCCGAGCGGAACTACAGTTTCGAGTTGATCTGTTTTCGCATCACGGGCTATCGTCCCGATTCGCGTGAACTGGTGACCATCCCCGGTGCACAACTGATCGAGGACCTGCACGTCCTGATCGAAGAATTGTCCGATGCAGCGGATATCGTTGCGGACGATACGGGCCAGCCGGTCTATACCGTGGACGAGTTGAGCCACCGGTTCAATGTGTCGACCAAAACCATTTCGCGCTGGCGCCAGCAGGGGCTGGTCAGCCGCCGGTTCATTTTCGAAAACGGCCGCAAACGGGTTGGTTTTTTCGAAAGCAGCGTCCAGTACTTCACGGAACACAACCGCGAAAAAGTCCGCCGTGGCGAAAAGTTCAGCCAGCTGAGCGAAGAGGAACGCGAGACCATTATTTCCCGCGCCCGCCGACTGGCCGCTGCCGGTGGATGCCCCTCCGATGTGGCCCGCCGGATCGCGACAAACCTCAATCGCAGCGTCGAAACCGAGCGCTACACGATTCGCCAGTTCGATGAACGCTATCCCGACATGGCGGTATTCCCTGACCAGGCCGGCCCCCTGAACCTCGAAATCAAGGAGCGGATGTACGCCGACTTTCTGGCCGGCAAAACCGCGGAAGCCGTTGCGGCCCGCTACTGCCGGACCCGGACTACGGTCTACCGGATTGTGAATGAAATGCGGGCGCGGGCCATCATGGACCTGCCGCTGGATTTCATGGACAGCCCCGAGTTTCACCGCAAGGGTGCCGACCGCAAAATCGTGCTGGCCGACATGCCAGAAAACGAAAATGCCAGTCGCCGCACCAAGGCGCCTGCGGGACTGCCGCGCTACCTGGCATCGCTGTACGAAACGGCTTTGCTGACCCGCGAGCAGGAGCAGTACCTGTTCCGCAAATACAACTACCTCAAGTTCAAGGCCGCCCGGCAGCGGGACTCGATCGAGATCGGCAAAGCCCGCGCCAGCGAAATGGACGCCATTGAGAAGCTGTACGCCGAAGCTGTCGCGGTAAAAAACCGGATCGTCCAGTCCAACCTGCGGCTGGTGGTCTCGATCGCCAAACGGCACATCAATGGCAACGGCGACGATTTCTTCCAGCTGGTCAGTGACGGCAACGTTTCGCTGATCCGCGCGGCAGAAAAATTTGATTACACCCGTGGCAACAAGTTCAGTACTTACGCCAGCTGGGCCATCATGAAAAATTACGCCCGCACCATTCCCGATGAATTCCGTCAGCGGGACCGCTTCCGCCCCACCAGCGAAGAGATGTTTCTCGCCACGGCCGACAATCGCGAGAATCACTTCCAGGCGGAATCGGAACAGCAGCAACGCGTGCAGCAGATCAGCCGGATCCTGCAGTCGCTGGACGAACGCGAACAGCAGATCATCATCAGTCGCTTTGGGCTGGACCACAGCCATGAGCCCCAGACGCTGAAGGAAGTTGGCGAAGAGATGGGCGTCACAAAAGAACGCATCCGCCAGATCGAAGCCCGCGCGCTGAGCAAACTGCGGATGGCCGCCAAAGCCGAGAAAATCGATCTGCCAGAAAACATGGAACTCGACAACTGATCCGCAACTGACCCGGCGCGTTGCCCGGTTCCTGCGAAAAACAGCGAACCGGGCGGTTTCTGGCCCTGGGCATGCCGTTGCCACAACAATTCACCAACCCGGTTTCGCAAGTTGCGAAGCCGGGTTTTTTGGGGGCTTTGCAGCAAATTTTCGAGGTTTCTGGATTTGCCACGGCTGCCGCCAAGATCCGTTCCGCAGTCAACAAATTTCGGTCACCATCCCGTGATTGACCAGTTCGCCCCCGAGGTTGACGCACGAGCAGTTGATGAATTGAGTCCGGCCGTGGGTGACCGTGCCTGAGTTCTGGATGCCAGGTTCATCATGCAGATGCCCAAAGGCGTGGATCCGCGGCTGAATCCGCTGCTGCACCTGCCGGGTCAGTGATTTCGATCCGATATGCACCGGTTCCCGGGAGCGCCAGTCGCGAGTGACGTCCAGGATCCCTTTCGGCGGGCCGTGCGTGACGAGGATGTCGGTATCATCCGGAATCGTCTGCCAGATCGCGTCGAGATCTTCCCGAAGTTTGTTGTAAGCCCACGCAAAAAAGATGGGCGTGTAGGGAGAACCAAAAATCTTCAGACCGCCCAGCTCCAGCGACTGGTGTATCAGGAAATGGACTGACGGAAATTCCTCCGCCCGAACCAGTCCTTCTTCCACAGCGGTCGAGTGGTTGCCGGGAACAAAGATCTTTACCGGAATCGGCAGCGACGTGAACCAGTTGAAAAACGGGCGCGACTGCAGACTGTTCAACCAGGGTTTGCGAACATTCGCTTCATCGCCGCAGTGAATCACGACATCCGCTTCCGGAACCCTGAGTTGTTCGTGCCGTGTATGCGTGTCGGAAATGAACCAGATTTTCATGGTGCGGGAATCGGGGATCCGGGTTGCTGCAGGCCGCGATGGTGCCGAAATCAACAGGACAAAATCGAAAAGGCCCGCTGGTTTTATGCAGCGGGCCTGAATCAATTCACGGAACGGTGGTGAGTGTTCCCAACATTATCGCTGGCGGACTGAAACCGTTTTGGTACCACTGCGGGTCGCCCGGTCGAGATCGAAGCGGTCGGCATTCATCACTTTGGACCAGGCGGCGACGAAGTCATCGACGAATTTCTGCTGGGCATCGCTGGCGGCGTAAACCTCGGCGATGGCGCGCAGCTGTGAATTCGACCCGAAGACCAGATCGACTTCGGTGCCGGTCCATTTGACGGCGCCCGTCGTGCGGTCGACTCCCTCAAAAACACCTTCGTCCTGGGCGGATTTCTGCCAGCGGGTTCCCATGTCCAGCAGATTCACAAAGAAATCGTTGGTCAGTGCACCGGGCTGGCTGGAAAAAACACCCTGTCGGGAATTGCCATGACAGGTTTCCATGGCCCGCATTCCTCCAACCAGAACCGTCATTTCCGGAGCGGAAAGCGTCAGCAGCTGGGCCCTGTCCACCAGCAGCTCTGCCGGACGACGGCTGGTGTTGCCGACGTAATTGCGGAATCCGTCCGCCACCGGTTCCAGCACGGCAAACGACTCGACGTCAGTCATCTCCTGAGTCGCATCGGTACGGCCTGGGGTGAAAGGGACCGTGACGTCATGTCCGGCTTTCTTCGCAGCCGCCTCGACACCGGCGCATCCGCCCAGCACGATCAGGTCCGCCAGGGAGACTTTCTTGCCACCGGCCTGTGATTTGTTGAAGTCGGCCTGGATGCTTTCCAGCACCGACAGGATTTTTGCCAGTTCTTCCGGCTGGTTCACGGCCCAGTCCTTCTGCGGAGCCAAACGAATGCGGGCACCGTTGGCGCCGCCCCGTTTGTCGCTGCCGCGGAATGTCGAGGCCGACGCCCACGCCGTCGAAACCAGCTGCGAAACGGACAGTCCCGAAGCGAGGATTTTTTTCTTGAGATCCGCAACGTCCTGTTCGCCGACCAGTTCGTGATCCACGGCCGGAACAGGATCCTGCCACAATTGCGGCTCGGCCACTTCAGGACCGAGGCAACGGGACACGGGCCCCAT
>JBGSVU010000509.1:0-18363 GCA_041752775.1 Pirellulaceae bacterium
GATGGAATTGGTCGGTCGGGTTTCCGATGCAGCTGAAATTTTTTCGGCCATATCTCGAACCCGCCCGGGCGTAGTCGTTTCGGAATCGCGGCTGCGCGGATCCGATTTGCTGGGTTCCCTGGCAGAGATTTGCCAGTTGTCCCATTCGCCGGCGGTGGTTGTTTTTTCCGCTTTTGACGATCTCAGCCATATTGCGCGGGCGGCAGCGATTGGCGTCCACGAGTACATTCTCAAATCCTCGCCGCTCGCCGAACTGATGGCCGCGATTGATGCGGCGGCCAACCATTCGGAGTCCGACGAGAATGGACTGATTGCAACAGCCCGCGGCCGGATGCGACGACCGAAACAGCAGGCCCGCACCGATGTCCCGCTGACCCGGCGCGAGTTGCAGGTCTTGCAGCACGTCGCCATGGGGTTGAGCACCCGGGAAATCGGTTCCTCTCTGACGATCAGCATCGAAACGGCCAAGGAACACGTGCAGAACATCCTGCGCAAACTGGATGTCAACGACCGAACCCAGGCGGCCGTGTGGGCCGTGCGAAAAAATCTGGTTTGATCCTGACCATTGCACCGGTCAGAGTTTTTTCAGATACAGCCACATTCTCTGTTCCAGCTCTTCGATGCGGACGTTGAAGGCCGACGCAAAATCTTCCAGCCGCTGGTTCGCGTCCTGGTTCTGGAAATTCTCCACCGCTGCCATGCGTTCCAGATAGCGGACATATTGCTGCGGGTAATTCTCGGCCAGATAAAAAGTCAGGCCCCACGCCAGCGCGTACGAATATCCGGGGCTGGAGCGAAACGAATCGTCGCGGGCGATCAGGTCAGCGACTGTCGGCAGAGACGGCTGGCTGCCGGAGGAGAGACGCATCAGTTCACCCAGTTGCGCTGCATGAACGCGCTCGTCGCGGCTGCCGAACCAGGCGCTGTTGTTGACGCCGCGCGATTCAAACATCACCGCCAGGCCCTCGGTGGCCCAGCGCGGGGTCTGGGTGAAACGCGAGTGAATACCCGTGTTGTAGGCGGTCTGGTGGGTGGCTTCGTGCACGATCGTGGAAAAATCCTGCAGGTCGGCAGCCGAATCCGTCGGCTGGTAGGTGATGATCCGGTTGCTGCGCGGGGCGTAGTATCCCAGCACATGCTGGTCGGGTGCCTGGTGTTTGGCCAGAAACCAGTCAAACTCCTCGCGGGAATTCAGCACCACCGCGACCATGGCGAATTCGGGTTCCGCCAGTGAAACTCCCCGGCTGGAAAAATACTGCCGAAATCGCTGGTACAGCTCTTCAAATGGTGCCGCCCATTTCTGGTAACTGCCGTGGGGATGGACCACGAAAAAATGGGGCGTGCGCGACACGGCATAGTCTGCACCAAATTCTGCCGACAGCTGGGTTCGCATTTCATGGTCGCCCCACGCGGCAAATGACTGGCCGCTGGGCTCAATGGAGTCCATCCGGTTGCGCTCGACAATGTTCATCGCGCCGCTGGGCCGCAACAGGATGACGGTCTGGGCGTCGGCGGCCAAAACGGCGCCTTCCGCAACGTTTTTACCGGCACGAACCGACACCATCGGGCCCCGTGACTGGGCCGGCAATGTCCCGGCAAACATCGCCAGCGCGAAAAACGGTAATATGAAACTGGTCACCGGACGGATCATCATCGAACCTGGATTTCTGGTACAAATCATCAAAACGGTTTCGCATGCGAGAGGAAGTGTCGGTTGCAGTCCGTTGTTACAATCCTGGCTTGCAAAATTTGCCCTTCGTCACCACACCCAGCCATTTGTCCGCGGATCAGTCGTTGCACCTTCCATCCGGGAAAGGTGTAACGGTTGTGACGGCTGGAAAAACCCGTCCAACAGCGGTCAAAAAGTGGCGGTAACTGGCACACACCGGCACACACCGACAGAGACTTGCAGACACCCGTCCGGAGCCGGCAGACAAAGGTGGGAGAGATAATCCATGTTGCAACGAAAAAGAAATGGCTGGGCGCTCTTCGCCCTGGGTGTGCTTTTGGCCGGTTGGCCTACCCTGACGGCCCGCGGCCTGCTGCAGGACGAGCCCGACGAGATGAAGGTCATCAATCGGGTCAGTGAGCTGGTCGCCGACCTGCAGGGAGACGATCTGGAAAAACGGGACGCCGCCGAAAAGGAACTGGTTGGGTTGGGACCCATGGCACTCGACCATCTGCCCTCGCCGGGCCAGGAAATGTCCAGCGACACCCAGCGGCGTCTGCAGAACGTCCGTTCGGCCCTGGAAACTCAGGCGGTTGAACGCGTCAGCCAGCCCTCGCAGGTTTCGCTCGATGGGAAAAAAACGATCAGCGATGTGCTGCAGGCCATCCAGAAACAGACGGGCAACCAGGTGGTGCTGGCCGGTTCCGTAACAGTCGCCAAAGCCGCGGAAGAAATCGAGACAGGCTGGGAAAAAGCCGGCTTTTGGACCGTGTTGGGCGATTTGCAGGAACGGAGTGGGCTGGTTTTGAATCCCTGGGTCAGTGAACCCGACCAGTTGGCCCTCGTCGAAGCCGTGCAGGGAAGCGAAACAGTTGTGCCGGTCCGCGGCGCTTCGGGAGTTCTCGCATTCGACTTGATGCGCATCGATGCCACCCGCAATTTTGCCAATCCGCAGACCAGCGGCATGCTGGCCGAGTTGCGGCTGCGCTGGGAACCCCGGCTGCGGCCAATCAGAATCAGCCTGCCGATGGCGTCGCTGAAAGTGATCGATGAATTCGACCGCGAGCGTCCTGTCGAATCACCCGACCAGGTGCTGGGGACCATGCTCCAGGCCGAAATTCCGCAGAGTTCGCTGTCGATTCCGCTGCCGCTGCTCGATCGCCAGGTGGAAACCATCAAATCGTTGACGGGAGTTTTTGATATGACCGTCCCGGGTCGCATCGAAACGTTCGAGTTTCCCAATTTTTTGCGACTGGACAGCGGAACCCAGCAGACGCGCGCCGGCGCCACGGTGTCCTATGAAGGGATTCGCGACAATCTCGATTTGAAGGAGTTGCGGATCAGTTTGAGTTTTGCGCAACCCGGCGACGGCATGGAAAGTTATCTCGGTTGGGCCATGGAAAACGAAGTCTGGCTGAAGACGGCGGATGGCGGGAAGATTGAACCGATTGGACTTGAGACCTGGCAACGCGACGAGTTTCTGCTGGGTGTGGCCTATCTCTTTCCGGAAGTTCCCGATGGCGCGACGCTGGTCTACCGCACACCGGCCGCGATCGTGCAGTTGAAAGTTCCTTTTGAGTTGCTTGCGATTCCATTGCCATGAACAAGTCGGGTCGGCAAAATTTCCGGTTGCCTTTTCTTCTCGTGTTGGCTCTCGCGACCGGGGCTGGACCGGCCCGTATGGCCGCACAGGAGCAGCTTGCTGCACCCGCGTGGCCGCCGGGCGAAAACGCCATCGTTGCCACCGTTGATGGTTTCGGAATCCGCGCCGGGCTGGTCCTGAACAAACTGCAGCCCAACCGGCGATCCGCCGCCGAAAAAAACGTGCCACCTCCTGCCGTCGAATTGTGGGTGCCCGCGGTGGAACATCTGATTGACCGGCAGGCAGTCCTGCGCGGGTTGGCCAGTTATCGCGCCGCGACTGGTCCGTCGGAAATGAAAATGGAGCTCGGGCGGTTGGGCAAGCAACTGGAGAGCGCCGGCGGGTCTCTCGATGCTCACATCGCCAGTCTCGGATTGACGCAGGCGGAATTCGAAAATGAACTGCGCTGGCAACTGACCTGGCAACGCCTGTTGCAGCGGATGCTGACCGAAGAGGCGGTTGAGAAGTTTTTTGAACAGCACCGCCGCGATTTCGATGGAACAACGATGCTGGTGGACCAGATTTTGTGGGTCTGGGATGACCAGGCCACGAACGAACAGAAACAGGAATTGCAACAGCAGGCCTCCGGGGTGTTCGACCGTTTGAAGCGGGGGGAATTGCTGTGGGACGACACTGTCCGCGAGTTTTCGATGTCTCCACTGGCCGGTGACCCGCGCCAGGCCGGGCGGCTGATTGGCCGCCAGGCACCGATGCCCCCCGCATTTTCAGCTGCAGCTTTTGCCCTGGAAGTGAATGAAATCAGTCCACCCGTCGAGACGCTGGTCGGAATCCACATCATTCGCTGTCTGGAAATCCGGCCGGGCGACCGGGTCCTGAACGAAGTCGATCGCGAAGTCCGCTCGGCCATGGCAGAACGGATGTTCAAAAACCTGGTCGATCGTCACCGGCCGTCGTCGGACATCAGCTACGGCGAGGGTTTTCCGCAATCTGGGCATTCCGGCGATTCGTCCGGTGGCTGAAAAGCCGGGCGGCGAATGCTTTTCGGCACGCGCCGGTGGTTTTCAGGTGGAAATGCTGCCGCTTTCATCGGGACCGCTAGCTGTTTGGCCGTTTCGATCCGGCTGACTTTTCCGGTAGCGAAAAATATCCGCGTTCCGATTGTGACGGCTGCGAAAAGTTTGGCTGCGATTCGGGCGGTTTTGCATTCACATCGGGCGACTGGTCGAATCCTCAGAATGGTGACTGGCAGAAAAGGCGTTTTGGCACGCACATCCGGTCTGCACATATTGAGCGACAAAACTGGAGCAAATCATGAAAACTTCGTGGACGTTTCAACTGGCCCTGTTGCTCGGCATGAGCCTGGCCGGAACTGCCACCGTCAGCGGTCAGCAACAGCAGCCGGTTGGCAAAAATTACCTCGTTCAGTCGCCTCAGGTTACCACCAGTGGCAACCAGCAGCCGATGACTCGCCAGGTTGCGAACATTGTGCAGGCTATCGAAACCTCGGGGCAACCAGCTCCCCAGCCGGTCAACAGCTGGAGCGGAGTCCAGGGCTACGACAGCAGCAGTGCGGGATGCGGTTCGGGATGCGACGCGGGATGCAGCACCGGATGCAATTCGGGGTGCGGCGGATTCCGTTTTCTGAAGCCGAGCGATTATTGCTTCGATGATTTCATCAGCCCGATTTCCAATCCGGTGTACTTCGAAGATCCCCGGAATCTGACGGAAGCCCGCGGCGTTTTCGTCCAGCACCGGGTCCCCCAGGCAGCAGGCGGCGGCAGCGTACAGCTGTATGCCATCCAGCTGCGGGCCAAACTGACCGAGAACGTTTCGTTGATCGCGGTCAAGGACGGATTTTTTACTTCGACCAATGCACTGGTTGACGACGGATGGGCGAATACGGCGGCGGGTTTGAAGTTCAACCTGATCCGCGATCCCCAGGCCCAGCGTCTGTTGAGCAGCGGTTTTACTTTTGAAATGCCGACTGGTGAAGCCAGCGCACTGCAGGGTACCGGTTCGGGAATTCTGAATCTGTTCATTGCCAGCGGCAAGGGCTTTCTGGACAACCGCGCCCACTGGGTCAGTACGAGTGGTTTCCGGCAACCGTTTGATTCGACCGACAACAGCACGGTGGCCTATTCCTCGCACCATTTTGACTACAAAGTCCGTCCCCGCACCTACCTGTTGACCGAGTTCAACGTCCAGAAATGGACCAAGTCGGGTGGCGGCGGAATTAACGGCGTGGAAGGTTTCGATTTGTTCAACCTGGGCTCGACAGGAGTCGCCGGGAACACAATTGTGACCCAGGCCGTGGGTTTGAAGTTCAAACCACACCGTCGCTCGGAGATTGGTGCCGCGTTTGAATTCCCACTGACGGAACGCCGCGACATCATCGACAACCGGATCAACGTCAACTGGATCTGGCGGTACTAGTCTGGCACGCTCCCACCAGGTGGGTCGCCGTTCACGCACCGGGGTCTGACCCCCTAAAACAATGGAAAAGGTGTAAGCGTCCCGTGAACGCTTATCCGGTGGGTGCGTCCATTTTCGAAAAAATCAAGTCAGGGGCAGGTTCGCTATCGAACCTGCCCCTTTCTGTTTTGCGCTATCCAGAAGCCCGAAAAAAAGGGGAACCAGGTGGACCGGTGGTTTGCAGCGAAAGGCGGAACCGTTTCCCGGGCAAAACGGGAGCATGCGGCACCACCGCAATCTGAATTTCCGCCCGGCTTGACCGGCGGATCGCTCGGTTACCCGCTACAGCTATTTGGGGCATTACCGGATGCTGGTTGAATGCGGTCGAGAGGACTCGAACCTCCACGGTATTGCTACCATCAGGCCCTCAACCTGACGCGTCTGCCAATTTCGCCACGACCGCAAAATGGGTCACCCGAATCCGGGCGATTCTTTTGGTCAGGAAAGTCTAAACTCTTGGCTCCCGCCGTCAAGGTCTGTCTGTTGGACTGGCAGCGTCGCCCCCAAAAGCTGACTGCCCCGGAATGGAACGGCCTGTTTTGATGGCGACCGCGATTGCGTACACTCTTCTGGCGGGGGGCCAAAGCCCGACGGCAAACCAGTTTCCGGATCAGCCAGAACGCGGCAGCTGATGTTCCCCCAAAGCAGTGTGCCGATTCGGGTAGGACGCGAAACCGGACGTCATTGGCGGGAACCAGGGATTTTTCAGTCAGGGGACACGATCATGATTGATTTGCGCAGCGATACGATTACCCAGCCCTGTCCCGGAATGCGGGCGGCCATGGCCAATGCAGCCGTAGGTGATGCCGTGATTGATACCGATCCCACTGCACGCCGGCTGGAAGAAAAAATCGCGGAAATGCTCGGCAAAGAGGCGGCGATGTTCATGCCGTCCGGAACCATGACCAACCAGGTCGCCGTGCGGCTGCACTGCCGTCCCGGCGACGAGCTGATCTGCGAAGAAGGTTGCCATATCTATAACTATGAACAGGGTGCGGTCGCCCAGTTGAGTGGCATCGCCACCCGGACGGTAGCTGGCAACCGGAGTGTGATGGACCCGGCTGTGCTGGACGGTTATGTCCGACCCGATAACGAACATGCGGCCCAAACGCGTTTGGTCTGCCTTGAAAATACCGCCAACCGTGGCGGTGGCGCGGTGCTGCCGATCGAGAATGTCGAATCCATTTGCAGTTGGGCACGCGGCAGAAACCTGGCGACCCACCTCGACGGAGCCCGTCTGTTCAATGCGGTTGTGAAAACCAGAATTGCGGCCAGTCGCTGGGCGGCCGGTTTTGACACGATCAGCGTCTGTTTCAGCAAAGGGCTGGGCGCACCGGTCGGCAGTGCCCTCGTGGGTTCCCGAGCAATGTTGCCAGCCATGACGCGGCACCGCAAACTTTTTGGCGGAGCGATGCGCCAGTCCGGAATCATTGCCGCCGGAGCGTTGTACGCCCTGGAAAACAATATTGACCGCCTGGCCGAAGATCATGCCAACGCCCAGCGCCTGGCCGCTGCGATCAGCCAGAACCCGTGGCTGAAACCCGAACCCGAAGTGGTCGATACGAACATCGTGATCTTTCGGCTGGCCTGGCAGGGCGCGGACGCCTCCCGGTTCTGTTCGGTTGCGCGACAGCGCGGCGTCTGGATGTTGCCCTTCAGTGGCGTGCACGTTCGCGCGGTGACTCATTTGCATACCAACGCGGACCAGGCCGGGAGGGCCGGCTCCCTGATCGCGGAGCTGGCGGATGAATTGTCCGGACAGGCTGTTTCGGCTGCCGGCAAGGACGCACCGTCGTGACCACGATTGTGTTTTGCTACCCGGCGGATGCCGCGGACCAGACGCGGTTGTGCAGTGCGGGGAAAGGCTGGGAGCTGGTTTTCAGTGATCAGTCTACCATCGCCGCGGACCTGTTTCGGGCGGATGTTTTCTGCGGGCACGCGAAGGTTCCGGTCGACTGGGCCGGCGTGGTGGACCAGGGCCGGTTGCGCTGGATTCACTCGTCGGCGGCGGGCCTGGATCACTGCCTCGCGCCCGAAGTGATTGCCAGTGAGATTGTGGTCAGCGGATCATCGGGGCTGTTTGCCGACCAGGTCGCCGAGCAGACGCTGGCTTTGGTTTACGGACTGATGCGCGGGTTGCAGACTTTTTTTCGGGCCAGACAGCAACGGACTTTTGAACGTTTGCCGGTCGATGATTTGCGGCTGAAAACCGTGGCTGTGCTGGGCTGTGGCGGAAACGGATGGCGCGTGGCACAGTTGCTCGCACCGGCGACAAGGCGCCTGGTTGCAACCGACATGTTTCCGCAACAGGTACCGCGACAGGAGTCTTTCGACGTTGTCCATTCTGACGAAACAGCGAGGGTCATTTCGGAGAGCGACGTGGTGATCTGCACGCTGCCGCTGACCGATACGACCCGGGGAATGCTGGATCATGCGATGTTGGAGCGCATTCGGCCAGGGGGTTATTTTGTTAATACGGGACGCGGGCAAATCGTGGATGAAGCAGCTTTGGTCCGGTTATTAGCCGACGGGCATTTGCGTGGCGCGGGGCTGGACGTGTTTCAGTCGGAACCGCCGGATGTTACCAGTCCGTTGTGGACCATGGACAACGTGATCATGACGCCTCACGTGGGGGCGCAGTCGGCGACCCGCAACCGGGACATCACCAGTCTGTTTTGTGAGAATCTCCGGAGGTTCACTGACCGGCAACCCCTGATCAACCTGGTGGACAAACGGCTGGGATTTCCGAAACCGGCTGGGCGGTTGCCGGGGGAATGGCGGAGTTTGCCCTGGGCACAGTAACAACTGCGAGTGAAAGGCGACTTCGGTCGCTGGCGCGGTGCCGGTTGTTGCAGCAGGGAATCATGGGGGTGCACTGTCGGAATCGCCGCGGCCGAACCGTCCGCGGAATTTTTCCACCGGGTATTTTTTGCGGGTCTTTTCGAACTTGGCAGCGAACGTTTCGCTCAGGTCCAGATCCAGCTCATTGACCAGGGCCAGCAGGTAACAAAAGACATCGGCGATCTCTTCCCCAATCGCCTGTACCGATTCGGTGGAGAGCTGGTCGCGGCGGGAGGCCTGGACGCTGATCCACTGAAAATGTTCCATCAGCTCGGCGGTCTCGATGGCAATTGAGATGGCGAGGTTTTTCGGAGCGTGGAACTGGTTCCACTCCCGTTCCGCCACGAATTGTGCCATGGTCGCGCGCAGCTGTGCGATGGTGGTTTGTTCGTCCGACATTGAAATCCGGTCAGGCGGGGCGGGGCGACTATCGGGCAGTGGCGGGGTTGGCGTGACCGGTGAGCTGGCCCGGGGAGACACCAGTCGCTGCCGCTGTTTTTCCCGCGGTCGTTTGGCCGTACATGTAAGCGAACAAATCGGCGATTTCTTCCCTCTCAAAAGCATCCAGCAGTCCGGAGGGCATCGAACTAGTTTCAACCTGTTTCTGCTCTTCAATTTCTGATTTGGCAATGCGGACTTTTTCACCGGTCGCCTGCATCAGCGTGACGGTATCGTCACCGTTGTCGGTTTTCAGGCCGGTAAAGGACTGGCCCGAAGTCGTGCGAATCATCGTGGAGCGGTACTGCGGAGGCACGACGCGATTCGGCTCCATGATCGCCTCAAGCGTTTCGCGACGCGAGAAACGGCTGGCCAGACTGGTCAAGTCAGGCCCGGAGGAATCGCCGCTGGCGCCGAAACGGTGACAGTCGGCACACTTTGCGGCGGCGAACAGGTGCATGCCGCGTTCGGGGTTTCCGGCGGTGGGATTGGCGTCGAGATACTGCAGTACCTGCGACAGGGTTTTTCCGTTTTTGCCGGATCCCGACGGAATCGGGCTGCCAGAAGACACCGGTTGAGGCGAGCTGGAAACCGGTTCCGCGTCTGGCCATTTCTGCTGGTACCAGCTGGTGCAATTTTGCAAAGCCTGTTGCCATCCCGTGGCCTGGCCAGTGACGGGCTGGTCAGCCCAGTGGTTGATCAGTTGGGTGGCTTCGCTGGCCCCACTGTTCCCCAGTCTCCAGGCCAACTCGATCAGGTCGCGGTAGTGCCGGGCATCGACGGGGCGCTGTTTCACGCTCTGCAATCCCCTGATGATTTCGACTGCGGTCAAATCATCCAGCAGCGGCAGGCTGGCCACGAGGTACGACCAGTTTTTGCCGTCTGGCTGTTGAGCCAGCCCGAGGGTGATTTCCAGCCGTCGTGCTTCTTCTTCACGCCACAGGTTGCGCAGATACGCCATGCCATTTTCATCACCCGATTCGGCCAGCAATGCGATGATTCCCATCCGTTCCTGTTCGACGCTCGCGACAGGAGAGTTCTGGGTCGTGTCCAGATTCCTGAGGGACTGGTCCAGCTCCATCAACAGTGCGACCCGGCCGGGAGTCATTTGCTTTTCGATACGATAGAAAACCGGGGCGAGGGCCAGCGGCCATTCGGCACCCCGTTGCAGGACACTGTCACATCCGGCGTCGGTCAATTCGCGAGCGACGCGCTGAACGGTCTGGGCGATGTAGAGTTTCTGGTTGCCAGCCGGATTCGACTGCAAATCCTCATGCAACCATTCGATCAGCGCGACGCGTTCCACGTCATTCAGCGAATTGCTGATGGCGGCGAGGTACATGGCGACTTCGGTTTTGATGGCCGCCGGGTCCCTGCTGTCCCGCAGATAGCCGACCCATCCGTCAGCAAAATTTCCGACCCGCAGCCCCACGAGGACTTTGGCCAGTTCGCGATTGAGGACGGGGTGGGCGGCAGGGAATTCGCGTTTCATCTGTTCGGCAAAGGCCGGGATCTTTTGCGGATCGACTTTCCCGGCTGCCAGCGCGACCTGAACCAGTCGCAACATGTCGGTGAAATCGCGATCGTTGACGAACTGTTGCATCCGACCGCTGCATTCGGCCAGCACTTCGTAGCATTTCGCCAGGTCGGGCTGGACCGTGAGCGCAGCCATGCCGGCGACCAGGCAGATGCGGAATTCCCTGTGATGTGCCAGTTCCTGGAACCAGTCGTTGACGGGTTGACGTTGCAACAGTCGCATTGCGGCCAGCGAAACATGGCGGTCCGGATCGGCCAGTACTTTCAGCATGGTTTGGACTGGCGGCGCGGTTTCGCTGTCCAGCAGTGCTTCGCAGACGGCCCGGCGAACCAGGGCGTCATCGTCCTGCAGCATCGAAACCAGTTTCTGATTCTGGGTCTTGAGAGTTCCACACATCCTTGCGGTTCGGGCCCGGACAACCGGATCAGCGTCGTTCAGCAGCGCGGTCAGGGTCTCGGTTTTCGGATTTCCTCCATAGAGGAACAGCGTGTCGATGGCGCGCAGGCGAATCGCGGTGGTATTGCGGGTTTCGAGCGCGGCCCCGTTCAGGCTTTCACCCCATTCGCGTCCCATTTTTTGTGCGAGCAAAGCCAGGTTTTGCCGCGCCCACGCGCTGTCAGGCTGCGGCATCCGCAGGGCCCGGGCGAGGTCGGATTCGAACTCCATCAGTTCGGGAGGGATGCTGCCGGTCCAGTTAACCCGGAAAACGCCCCCCCAGGTTCCCCGTCCGCCGGTGCAGAAGAACAGCGTGCCGTCCTCGCCAATCGCCAGGTCAGTGACGTTCATCGGGCGACCGCTCAAAAAGTTTTCCGTGGTCACGGAGTAGCTGCTGCCCTTCTGTTCCATCCGCGCGGCGATGATTCGGCCTTCCGACCAGTCCGCCAGGAACAGGGCGTCGTGGTACCGGGCCGGAAAAAGCAGATGCCGGTAACACACTGCTCCCGTGGGTGAGCCGCGTCCCGTATCAGTCAGTGGCGGCGTGGTGTCAAAAGAATGCGTCGCGCAATTGGACCATCCGCTGCGCCAACCGAGGTCCCCGCCCATCGGCACGTGAAAAAGCAGGGTCGAGCGGTGCCAGGCCATCCCCAAGTCGGATTCCATGTCGCTGTCGTGAACGAACAGGTCACCGCTGGAATTGAAAACCAGATCATAGGCGTTGCGGATTCCGCCAGCCACGATTTCCGGTTCTTTGCCGTCCAGTCCGACTCGGACGACGGTACCGCCCGGGGCGCGGACGCCAGTTGCATGACCACCTGGATCTTCGACGCGTGGTACCAGGTCGAAATCGACCGGGTTGCGGAAGGGGCTGCGAACGCCGGGTTTGTCACTCAGCTGGCTGCCATTGCCAACGATGCAGTAGATTTTTCCGTCGGGGCCCAGCGTCAACCCATGGGGGCCATGTTCGCCAGGCTGGCCGCTGAACCGGATCAGGGTCCGATTGATGCCGAACTGGTTGGGCGATTTTCCAATACGGGTCAATTCGTACAACCCCAGGCCAGTGGGTCCGTTCCCGGTGACGTAAATATTGCCGTTGAGTGGCAGGATTCCCTGACAACTGGTGACATCGCTGCACAATTCGACAGTGCGGCCGGAGCCGGGAGCGGCGGTCAGATCGATGGCAATCAGTCCGCCGGTTTCGCGCGACAGGATCAACCGGCCGGCTTCGTCGAAGGCCATGGCGATGACAGAACCGCATTCTTCGTTGCTGACGAGTGCCTGAACTTCGAATCCGTCGGGAACCTTGAACTCGGGGCGTTCCGCAGTCCCGTCGTCGGCGGGTGCCGGTCCGGGTTTGGTTGATGGCCGGGCGATTTTGTTGTCGGGTTGGGTGGCGGCGGAATCGGTGGTCGCGCGCGGCGCGAGCATCCTGTCGGCTGTGATCGCCGAGGCATCTTTTGCGGCGGGACCTGTGGTCGGACCTGCGACCTGTTGGGTGGGTATTTTGGCAGATTTTGGCTGGATGGTTTTGGCCGACGCGTTTTTTGCTGTGGCGGGTTTGGCGGGCAACGGTGTCGACTCGGCGACTTTTTCGCCATCGGTTGTAACGGCCCCGACCCAGCTGCGATCGGGGAACGAAGCGGACTGCCACATCGAATGGGCGGATTCCGAGGTCGTCCAGGAATTGTCGGAGGGCACGCTGCGCCAGCGGGTTTCACCGTTTTCCCGCAGGCGAAAATAGGATTTCAGGGCGTTGTTGTTGCCGTTGCGCTGGACGCGAACGGCCAGCACATTCAGTCCCGGCTGGACGAAATTGGTGACATCGGCATTGTCGAAGACCTCGCCGGCGGTTCCCTGGTGGACCAGCCGGCTGTTCAGCCAGACTTCATAGGCCCCGGTCGCCTCGACCCGTACCTGGGCTTCGGCAGGATTGACCAAGGTGAAAGATTTCCGGAAGTAGACCTCCGACTGCTCGGCGCTGGTGGACCCCAGCGGACTCCAGATGGGATCGCCGCCGCGTTGGGCCCAACTGGTCTGGCCGGCGAGTGCCAACAAAACAGTTAGAACCAGCTGCCATACCCCGCAGCTGCGCAGGATTGCCGCGCGATTCAGTTCTGTTTTCATGTTGTTTGGGCAGTTCATGGTTCAATCCGGGTGGCAAAAGACATGGACCTGCCGAATCGGCTTTTGGGGACTGGCGAAACTCCAAATGGAGAACGCAGGTCCGGATTTTTCGCCCCGAAAAACGTGTCCATCGTGCAGGATGGAGGAGGTTTTGCCGGTGCGTCGTCGGTTCGGTCGAGGCGCGGTTACCTTGTGGGAAGTTGGCGACTCATACACATGCATCGGCAAAAACAATCGTTCGGGTTTGGTAAACTCTGCCGTTTTTTCCGGATTTTACAGCTGCGACGGCCGATGAAAGGAAAACCGGCGTGGCAGGCCCATGGCGGGCGGACGGCCCTGCGCCGGTCGCCCATGGACCGCCAAGGTTTGGCTGAATTCCGCAAATATTCCAATTTGCGTTTTCTCATTTGGCAGATTCCGACTAAAATCAGGTCTGGGCTACAGTCTGGCCAGGCGTGCGGATGCAGGGGCAATCAATCCGCCAACCGGGCCCCCATGCTGTTTTGGACAATTCACTTTCATCCTCCGGTCGAATCAGACAGAAGGAACCCGCTTCCATGAAAAATGTTATCTATCGCTGGTGCCATCCTTTGACTGGTGACCAGTCCGCTCCTGTCAAACGAACCCTGAGCGCGTCCCCTGCAGCTCAGTCGGAATATCAGGGACTGGAAAAACGCCAGCTGCTGGCAGGTCTGGAATGGGCCGCCGGTGTGTTGACCATCTTTGGTTCGGATTCGGATGACGTGGCCTACGTCCAGAACATCAATGCCACTCATATTCGGGTGACACTGGTTGGAATCCAGACTGAAGAATACCAGAAAAACACCGTCAACCTGATTTATTTCAATGGTATTGACGGCAACGACTATTTCCAGAACGACACGGATATTGACACCAACGCCGGTGGCGGAAATGGCGACGACATTCTGGTGGGCGGATCCGGCATCAACAATTTTGCCGGCAACGCGGGTAACGACACGCTGGTTGGTGGAAGTGCCAACGACCGGCTGCATGGTGGTGCTGGCGATGACCGGCTGATTGGAAACGGCGGCAACGACCGGCTGATTGGTGATACCGGCGATGACATTCTGGAAGGTGGCGACGGTGACGACCTGATGCTGGGTCATGCCGGATTCGACAACATGTTCGGCGGCAACGGCAACGACACGATGCTCGGTGGCGACGACGGGGACTCGCTGGTCGGCAATGCTGGCAACGACATCATGTCAGGTGATGGCGGGGATGATTCCCTGTTTGGCGGCGATGGCAATGACCTGCTGTATGGCGGAAACGAAAACGACATTCTGAACGGCAACGATGGCGACGATACTGCCGTCGGTGGGTTTGGCGACGACCGGCTGGTAGGCTCCAGCGGCAACGATTTACTCGATGGGCAGGAAGGCAATGACACCTTCTTCGGGGGAGCTGGCAACGACACCATTTGGGGTGGACTGGGCAATGATCGGGCCTTTGGCGAAGATGGCATTGACATCATTTTGGGCGGCGAAGGCGACGACGAAATCGATGGCGGTGCGGGCGATGACCAACTGTATGGCCAGGACCACAAGGACATTATTTTCGGTGGTGATGGCAACGACCTGATTCTGACCGGAAACGGTGCCAATGCCGCAGTCGGCGGTGACGGCGATGACACGATCTATGGTGGTGCAGGCGATGATGTGCTGTCCGGCAATGCAGGTAACGACCTGATTGCTGCCGGCAATGGCAACGATGCTCTCGAAGGTGGCGATGGCGATGATCTGCTGTACGGTGGCGGCGGTGACGACACGGTTTCCGGCGGCGCCGGCGCTGACCTGATCACGGGCGATGGGGGCGATGACGTCCTGCGGGGCGGCGATGACGTCGACCGGATTTACGGTGGCAGTGGCAATAACCAGATTTTTGGTGATGCGGGCGACGACTTTCTCTTTGCCGAAGCCGGTGATGACTATTTCGAAGGTGGCGACGGGAATGATGCCATCCGGACTGGCCATGGCCTGAATGTCGTCTTTGGCGGCGAAGGGAACGACGGAATTTTTGCCGGTGATGAAATTGACAGTCTGCATGGCGGTGGCGGCAATGACGTGATCCTCGGTTTCGGCGGCGACGACGAAATCTTCGGCGATGACGGCGACGATTCGCTTTCCGGTGGTGACGGCAACGACAACCTCTACGGCGGAACGGGTAACGACAGCCTGTACGGGCAAAACGGTCGTGACGGGATGGTCGGCGGCACCGGTGCCGACCTGATGAACGGCGGTAACGATGATGACCGTTACCTGGCGTTCGCTCACCAGACCCGCCAGACGTTCAATGCCGCCGATGTCTGGCTGCAGTTCCAGAACGGTTCGTCGGCGTGGACTTCGGAAGAGATGTATGCGGTTGATCAGGCCATGAAGACCCTGCATCTGAGAATCAGCAACACGCGGCTGTTGAAGGATTCTCTCGACACCGATCCCATTATCGTTTCCAAGTTGCAGACTCTGCCCGGCGGCGAAGTTTCCAACAATCGCTTCACGACCTTCAGTGACGGTTTCGGAAACATCACCGGATACGAACGGCGAATTGAGTTTGCGGAATGGGATGAAACGGACGCTGCGGCCAACAAACTGCGCGAAACGTGGACCTACCACGAATTCGGTCACAACTGGGATTCCGTGGCCGAAATCACCAACCTCCTGACCAGTTCGGGAACCCGCTGGAACCAGTTCCTGTTTGCCAGTCGCTGGCAAGACACCAACCCAACGGTAACACCGGAACTGTTCCGTCGTTCCGGCGACGGTTTGTGGTGGTATCGCAACGACTCGATTTTCTTTAACGACTTGGCCAAGCACAATCCTCAGGAGGACTGGGCCACCATCTGGCAGGTTGCTCTCGATGAATCCCTGGCCAGCCAGCGGCTGACGTTCAACGAAAAAATTGGGGTGGTTGAGACCATTTTCAGCGCACTCAACGGATTTTCTTTCTAGAAAAGGTGTCCTTCCGGGGAGCAACTGGAAGACCCGTTCATTCAGACAAAGCCCGCTGTTGCGAAACAGTGGGCTTTCTTTTTGCTGCAACATCAGGCAATTGGCATGGCCAGCTGCCGCACCTCTGCTGGTTGCAAACCAGCACATAGAGCCAGCTAGCATCCCTTCCGGCTCGTGAAAACCCTCACCGACCGGCAAACCTGACTTGTTGCTGCCAGGTGATTCCGCTAATTACGGCCCTGGTGCGAAAGGTTGTTTCCGTATGACGCATTGTTTCAATGCGCGAACGGGAACTGGGCTTTCGCGCCGTTCAAAAAAGATTGCAATATTTTCCTGGTTGTGGGGCTATGGATGGCCAAACTGCGAGAAGTCAAATCTGCCTGGATATCGCTGTGCCTGCCGGAATCGGGGCCGAAGGTTAACCTCAGGTACCGGTGTGCGCGCGTCTGGCACTGTCCGGCAATACTGATGGTGCTCGCGGCGATTGCCGTCTCGGTGGGATGCCAGGGGTTGAATCCCGTCCATTCGGTTTACCGTCCCGATGTTGAGATTCGCGCCCAAAGTCCTGATGTCCGGCCAGCAGTCCCGGCCGGGCTGACGCTGGACAATGTGCTGGGAGATCAGGACCGGGATCCGGACGGTCGCGTTGCGGCTTCCGGAACCATCGATCGCCAGAACATTGTTGCCAATGTCACCGTGCGGGGAAATCGCCGGGTCGCCGAGCATCGCATTCTGGCCAATGTCAGGACTCGGCCCGGCCGGTATTTCGATCCCGACATCCTGCAACAGGACGTCAACCAGCTCTGGCGCATGAGCGAAATTCAGCGGGTCAACGGCCCGTGGGTGGAGCAAACCAGCGAGGGGGTGAACGTGACCATTGAAGTCGTCGAGAAACAGACGCTGTCCGCGATCAAATTTGTGGGCAACAGGGCGATTACCGACCGTCGGCTGAAAAAAGAGGCCGGCATCCAGGACGGACAGCCGCTGGATGTGTTCGAAGTCAAAATGATCAAAAGCCGGATCGAGGACTACTACCGCGACAAGGGGTTTCCCAACACCCAGGTCGAAATCCTCGAAGGCACCGGTGATGAGGACGATTCGATCGTCATGGTGATTCACGAAGACCAGCAACAGCGCATCTGGAATGTGAAGTTTGAGGGAAACACGTTCGCGACCGACAGCCGTCTGAAAACTCTGGTGAAATCCCGGCCCGGAGTGATGTGGATGATTGGAGGCCTGGCAAAAAGGACTGAAATCGACCAGGACGTGCAGAGGCTGACCAGCTATTACAAGAGTTTTGGCTACTTCAATGCCCGCATCGGCCGCGATATCTCGGAAAGCAACGATGGGCGCTGGCTGACTACGACCTACATCATTGACGAAGGCCCCCGTTATACGATTCGCAACATCTCGTTCATGGGTAATGACAAATTCACTAACGAACAACTGGCCGGACTGCTGAAACTGAAGGCGGGCGATGAAGGCAACCCGCCGTTTAACGCGGCCCGCATGAACCAGGACGTTGCGAACCTGCGGGACCTGTACGGATCACAGGGCTACATTTTTTCCCAGGTCGAAGCCGAACCGCGGTTTCTTGAGCAGCCTGGGGAAATGGACCTGGTCTACAAAATCGACGAAGGTGAACAGTACCGCGTGGGCAAAGTCAACGTGCATATTGATGGCAATTATGGTGTGACGCGGCGCGAAACCGTGCTGAACCGGATCAATCTGCGGCCGGGCGACTTGATCGACTCGCGTGAAATCCGGAACAGCGAACGCCGGCTGGGGGCCGCCCAGATTTTTGCCGGCGGCGATCCAGGGTCACCGGGGGCACCACCGCGAATCGTCGTCAAACCTCCGGAACTTCGTGAACTGGAACGCATGGCGAGCGGGAACGGCGAATCCGGCATTTACCGTTGAATTGTGGCAAATCCATGGGACAACAACCCACTGGTTTCATGAACTTACAGCAAAACAACATGAGAAATCAGTCCATCGCAGCCGCCCAAATCCTGCTGGTTGCCACGGCACTGGCCCTGTCGCTGGGCGGATGCGCACGCCTGTCACGCCAGAATGAAATGATGACGGCACCACCAGAGAAATGGCTGTCGCAGTCGACTGGCCTGTTGCGAACGACCCAGACCGACAGCATGCCGCTGTCCCATGCGGGCAGTTCACCGGTTTCGGTCTGGGGCGACAATTCCCGACCGATGTCTCCCTACGCCAGTCTGGAATCGGGCGGATCAGTCCGCAATCAAAAGGCCCAGAAGTT
>JBGSVU010000510.1:0-11569 GCA_041752775.1 Pirellulaceae bacterium
CGCAGAAACAACCAGGATCGCCCCGTCCATTTGAGCGGCACCAGTAATCATGTTTTTAATAAAGTCGGCGTGACCCGGACAGTCAATGTGCGCGTAGTGCCGCTTCTCGGTTTCATACTCAACGTGAGCCACCGAGATCGTCACGGTTTTGGTATCGTCGCGGACGGTACCTCCCTTGGCGATTTCCGAGTAAGCCTTGAATTGAGCCAGCCCTTTGGCT
The DNA here is from genome assembly GCA_041752775.1 of Pirellulaceae bacterium. Lineage (GTDB taxonomy): Bacteria > Planctomycetota > Planctomycetia > Pirellulales > Pirellulaceae > BJ22. Next base: position 221 of record JBGSVU010000510.1, read on the forward strand.
GCCTGGACCGCCAACAGGGCACCTGTCGTAGTGGTCTTGCCATGGTCAATGTGCCCGATGGTCCCCACGTTAACGTGGGGCTTGGTCCGTTTGAATTCCTCCTTGGCCATTTTCTGTCACACCTGCTTGAATACGTTACCAGTGATATACCCTCGACCCCGCAGGGCCGAACTTGCAAACGCTTGCAAAGCTGCTGATGGGACTTGAACCCATGACCTCTTCCTTACCAAGGAAGTGCTCTACCACTGAGCTACAGCAGCATGGATTCAGGAAGTCGTCATTCGGTCAACTTCGCACGACGCCTGATCTGAACTCTCAACAAAAAACCTTCAAATTCCGTTTTTGCAAAAATTGACTCTGCAAAAACAACCTCAACAAAAAACCTGTCGAACCGGCCAGAGCGGGTGAAGGGAATCGAACCCTCACCACCAGCTTGGAAGGCTGGAGCTCTGCCATTGAGCTACACCCGCTGAGCCAAAACCCAAACCTCTTCCAGCAAAACCAGGACCCGGATTTCCCTGAAAAAGTTCGCCGACTGCAAAGCCCGCAAACACAAAGCCTGCCGACTCACACCAACCAATTTTCCAGCCCGCCAGTGACAAAATCATCCAGCCGGACTCCGTGTCCCTGTTTCGCCTGTTTGCGGCGACAATCGCGACAGCGTACCAGATTTCCCACGCCTCTCAAAGCGGGCGCGGATCGGATTCGCGATTTTTCACCCCGAAAATTCCAGCACCCAAAACCAGCCAATCAAGGCCAAAGGATCTTTTTCGCCCGTCAAGCCGGAAAAATACCCGCCGACCACAAAAAAAATCGTCAAATTCACCAGTGGAAAATGCGTTACTACTGTCAGTGGGGGGAGCAGGATTCGAACCTGCGAAGGCGTGAGCCAACAGATTTACAGTCTGTCCCGTTTGACCGCTTCGGTATCCCCCCGAAATCCTGCTGTTAACAGGCGTTTTTTGGCCCGGACCGGATCCACGCTCCCGTCCCAACCCAGAGCCGGCGGAGGGATTTGAACCCCCGACCAGCGGTTTACAAAACCGCTGCTCTACCACTGAGCTACGCCGGCCGAAATCTTCCCAAAAAGCGGAAAAGGGGCAAGTGTACTGGAAACCAGAAGGTTGACAAGACGAAATGACGCCCCCTGGACATTTTGGTTCATTCTGAAAACCCCGATTTCCAGTGAGATTGTCCGAAACAGGCCAAAATCCACCACTCCTCTCCGGCGACCAAAACAGCCGACTCTCCCGTTCAGGCCTTTTCCCACTTTCACATCCCGCCTGCCCACACGCCCAAAATACCGGCCAATCTACCCTGCTCTCCCCGGTTCATTTGTCAAATATTGACGGAAACTCGCCACTGGCCAGCAAGTCGTTCACAATATCAATTACTTCGGGCAATCCGGAGACGTCGTTGATCACAAAATCCGCACCAATACCCCGGAATTTTTCCTCAATGATGTCAAGCCGCCTGCGAAGCTCCACCTGATCCGCCGCCGCAACCTCTTCGGCACTCAACCCCAACTCGTTGCCGCTGCGAATAACTGCCACAGTCCACGCCCCCGCATTCCGGCCCGCCTCAATCCCGACCGGCGTGTCATCCACTTTGATCGTCTGCCAGGCCGGGTAAACCCCCAACCGGCTGAGCGCTTCCAGCATCATCCAGGGAGCCGGCCGCCCCGCAGGAACATCGTCCGAACAGATCACCGCCGCAGGAGTGTACCCCTGCTCTGCCGCCGCTGCCGTTACCACCTCCATCAACTCCCGCGTGTACCCCGTACTGGACCCGACCGCAATTCCGCGGCGCACCAATTCGTCAAAAACCGGCTTCATCCCCGGAATCAGGTCGCAGTGCTGGCCCAACACCTGTTTCTGCAGCGGCAAAAACCGGGCGTACAACTCATCGACATCCGCATCGGAAACCGGTTGACCATATTTCTGGAGCCACCGCGCGGCGACCTCCGGATCGTCAGCCACCGCGCGAATATGATCCCATTTGGCTTTGCCCATCGGCCCCCGCGCCTGGGCCTCGGAAATGGGCACACCGCGATCCTCAAAAATGGCCTGAAATACCCGGGCCGGTGCCCGGCTGCCAAAATCCACCGCAGTCCCCGCCCAGTCCAGCACCACAGCTTTTACCGTTCGTTTCATGACTCAATTTTCCGTACGCAAAAAAAACGGTCAGTAACTTTCAAAACGCAGGAACTGCAGTTCCTGCAACACCAATAGCGGACACCATTCAGGGCGGCGATGCCAACACGCGTTGTCGCACAAAGGCGCTGGCAACACCCAGAGACATGGTCATCCCACCGCCACCAAAACCATTCAGTATCCAGACGCCAGGCAGTGGGTTCAGCTCCAGCCAGGCTCCATTCGGGAATTTGGCGTAAATCCCCGCCCACCGCGCCGTGATCCTCCATGCGGGAATCGCAAAGACCTTCTTCAGTTCGCGTTCCAGCAACCGGTCAATCTCCTGATTGTCAAACGGCGATATCTGGTCGTCATATTCGTGCGAATCGCCCAGCACCAGACTGCCATCAGCCGACTGGGAAACCATCACATGGATTCCAAAACGGTCCAACTCAGGCGTATCCTCCGCCACACGTAGCCGGACCGCATCCAGCCCGGGCAATCCCACAAACGATTCGTAATGCCGCAAAGTCAACCCACTGGCCAGATGAGGTCCGATTCGCTCGCCACCAGCCGGACCCACCGCCCGCATCATGTGCAATTTGCACAACCGCAGCCCCGCTGCCCGATGCTGATGGGGAAAAAGATGGGCGAACTCGGCCCCGGAGCAGACCACAATCTGCCTGGCCCGAACGACCTGCCCGTCCGCCAGCCGCAGGCAACCCGGTTCAACCACCGCCACAGCCTGACCAAAATGCATCGGAACCGAAATCTCTTCCTGCAGGTGTTTTGCAAATCCGGCGATCGCCCGCGGTGCGTCGACCCGGCATTCCGTTTCGCTCCAGACGCTGCCGATCAACCCTTCCGGATTGGCCAGCCCGGTTCGCTGCAGCGTTTCATCCCGCGACAGCAGCCTCAATTCTTTTGGCGCTCCGGCCCGCTGTTCCCGTTCGACGAACTGCTGCAATACCGCCCATTCATCCGCGTGATGAGCCAAATGCAGCGACCCGCACGACTCCAGCCCCAGTCCAGCCGCTGCGTCCAGTTCTTTCCAAAGCTCTGCGCTCCGCAGTGCCAGATCGCGACGCGGACCCGGCGGCTGACCAATCGGCCAAATCATTCCAAAATTCCGGATCGATGCAGACTGGGCCCACGCCCGGGTCTCAAACACGGCGACGCGCGCTCCCTGTTTGGCCGCTTCCCAGGTCACTCCCAGTCCGACGATCCCCGCTCCGACGACCGCTACATCGAATTCTTCGCTGTGAAAGTCCATTCAGTCTGATATTTCCAGTCAGGTTCTTTGTGCAGCATCTCAGGCCAACGGCTGAAAGTTCCGGTGTCTGCACTCAGTAAGGCCAATTCCCAAAGGGGCCTGGCTCTCTCCGCCTTTCCAGGGGTTCGGCCCCATTATGGAGCTCCCCAGTATGAACCATCAAAATTAAGAAAATGCGTTGACGTGCAGTCACCCGGTTTTACCGCAAACATCATGAAAGTACTCCGCCTCTCCTGATTTCGAAACCTCCCGCCTGTTCTGGATGCGTCGGAAATGTGCAAGAATGGGCCTGGACGGCGTTTTCACTGCCTGTTTACCGATTTTCGTTTCAGAAAAGATGCCGATGTTCAAACCGGGCGACACACCAGTTCCAGGTTACAGTCTGCTTGGCCTGCTGGGACGCGGCCAGTACGGCGAAGTCTGGGAAGCCACCGGGCCGGGAGGGACCCGTCTGGCCGTCAAAATCATTTCTCTTGCCGAAAACAAGGGCCGCATTGAACTCAAGTCTGTCCAGTCGGTCAAACTGATCCGTCACGCCAACCTGATTCCGATCAACGCGATCTGGTTACTCGATCGCAATGGCGATGTCCTGAGCGACGAAGAATCGGCCCAGGCCATGGCTTTGGCCCAGAAATCCCAAAAGAAAAATCAAACGCTCGTCGCCGATGACCTGGCTGGAATCCGCCCGCTCGGGTACCTCGTTATCTGCATGGCCAAAGCCGATGGCAGCCTGGAACAGCGACTGGAGCGGTCTGTTGAATCGGGCAATGTCGGGATCGACCGGGCCGAACTGGTGCGCTATATGCGCGAAGCCGCCAGCGGACTGGACTTTCTCAATGCCCCCCAGCACCTGGTCAACGGCGAACGGGTCGGTATCCAGCACCGCGACATCAAACCGGCCAACCTGCTGTTGATGGGCGATACTGTGGTCGTCGGCGATTTCGGCGTCTCCACCACCGTCCAGGAATTCGACGCGACGATGACCGCAGTGGTCGGCAGCCTGGCTTTTATGGCGCCCGAATCATTTTCCCAAAAGACTTCGCCCAGCTCCGACCAGTACGCACTGGCGATCACCTATTACCAGCTGCGCTGCAACCAGCTGCCCCACGGCGGGGATGTGTCGCTGGCCGATATTATCGAGATTCACAATCAGGGCCTGCTGGAATTCGACGGCGTGACCGCGGCGGAACAAAAAGTCCTGCGGCGCGCCACCGCCATGGACCCCTACGCCCGGTACGGGTCGTGCCGCGAGTTTGCCGAAGCCCTTGCGGAAAGCATGCGAACACCGGCCGTGTCCACTTCGGGTGCCACCGCGCAGACGACCGTGACTGCGTGGTGGGCACTGCTGGCGGCTCTGGTTCTGGCTGTCGCGGCGCTACTCTGGTTTGATCCCGGCAACTGGCTGGGCAGACGGGACGCGAACAAGGGCGCGCCTCCCGTCAACAAGGGCGCGGCCTCCGTCGACAATGGCACGGATTCCGTCGACAATGTCACGGATTCCGTCAGTCCGGCAGTGCGCGACGTCGTGCTGAATCTGGTGCCCGAGACGGCCAGTGGTACGATCCGTGTTGTGCCTCGCGACCCAAAACTGCCGCCCACCGAAGTTGCGGTCGCCGAGTGGGTCAAGTTGCAGGTTCGACCGGACGACCAGTTGGAGATTGTGACTGCAGCGACCAATCCGTTTGTCGGTCCACTGGAACGGACGTTCACGGTGCGGGAGCTGGAGGAAATGGGCTGGAAAATAGAATTGCCAGTCGTTTCAAAAGAAGTTGTACTCGGCCGTATTGACCAGTTGGTGGCAGAAAACCAGATTGCCGAAGCCCTCCGGCTCTTTGCCCAGGCGGCACAATTCGATGCGTCGCTTGCGGAATCGCCCCAGCCCAAAGTTCTCGATCTGGAATTTCTGGCAACTCGCATGGCAGTCGATCCGGCATCGGGCGCGATCGCGGTTTCGCTGCGCCGCGCCGTCGGCGATGAAATCGTGTCGATATTCCAAATCCAGTCCGGCGAACTGGTCGCCGCTCCGCTGCCGAATGCCGGGAATTCAGGTTCGCTGGTCGAAGCAGTCGGTTTTCTGGACCAGGGCCGCGGGTTGCTTGTTGTCCGCCAGGATGGCATCGAACGATGGCATCAGGATTCCGGCAGGACCGGGGTTCTGTCCGGTTCCACAACCGGGAATGGCCAAAAATTCCGCCCGCTGTTTGCCGTTTCTCCGGATGAAGCGTGGTTGGCGACTGCCGACAACGACGACAGGCTGCAACTGTGGAATCTCGCGGATCCGAATGCGAACGGTGCAGCCGCGACGCTGGCATGCGAAAACAGAATCAACAATCTGGTGTTCGCTCCCGACAGCAACTCATTGACCGTCGTGAGTGAATCGGGTCCGTTAGCCCATTTGAATCTGCCGGTCGTGGCAGGGGCCGAACTGCAACCGGCTGCAACCCGGCTGCCGGGCGAGTGGTCGGGGCGCAGCATCGTTTTTTCGGCGGCAGTTCAGGGGTCTTCCCTTGTCCTGGCGACCGACAATGAATTCGCCGGGGCCCGCGATTTTTTTGCGAACCGGCCGGATGCGTTCGACAACCCCGTCCAGATTCCTGGCGGTGAAATCCGTGGTTTGGTCGGAGCCGATGGTGCGGAACGGTTTCTGGTGGAAAGCAACAGCGATCCGGCGGTCGTCGTTTTCGATTTGTCGGGCACAACGCCGCTGGCCAGCATCGGTAACGAACTCGCCGACGGAACCCGGGGCGCGGTATTCAGCCCCGACGGGCAGTGGGCGGCGCTGACAACCTACGATGGAACGCTGGGCGTGATTGATTTGCGTCATCCCCCGCACCGCTGGATGGTGCTGGAGAAACTGGCCGATGCAAAATTCGAGCACGTCGGTTTCACCGCTGGCGAAAAACAGCTGGTGGCGGTATCGACATCGGGCGGACCGCAGCGCTCCAGCCGGATTCACCTGTGGGACTTTCAGCGCTGGTGGATGGTCCGGGATTCCGTGGCGGATGCGCGATAACGGGTCCAGGTCCTCCCGCTGCCGCGGAGTGGATCACATATAGGTCACCCAGAGAGGGCCGGGGAAAATCCAGGACAACGCGTCCCGCAGGCGGTCGCGCCAGTTTTCCCAGTTGTGCCCGTCGCGGGCCTCGACGAAATTGACTTCGATACCCAACTGCTGCAGAAACGGTGCCATCGACCGGTTTTCGTAAATCAGCGACTCATAGGTTCCACAGCTGAGAAAAATCCGTTCGGCAGGTTTGCCCGGATTGCGCCGGAATTCGTTGACGAACTCCACCACCCGGTCGAATACAGGGCTGCGCGAATGCTGGCCGATGTCGGTGAACGCAAACGATCCGGACTGTAAAATCAGCGATCCGAAAATTTCCGGATAGCGCCACGCCGTCGAAAGCGAAGCCACTCCGCCAAAACTGGCCCCGGTCAGGCAACGCCCCGCCGCCTCGCGAATCAGCGGAAAGCGTTTTTCCAGCTCCGGGATGATTTCTTCCACAACATGGGCCGCATGGCGCGGGTCGTTGGCATACTCCCGCAACCGGTCGTGCGGGTTGGTCAGGGCAACGACCAGGGGAGGAATTTCCAGCGCTGCCATCAGGTTTTCCAGCACGATGCCGAGGCTGGAAAAACGCATGTAGTCGTCGCCATCGTGGACAATCATCAGGCGGTACCGGCGATAGTCCCGGTAACCGGGAGGCAACCAGACCCGAATCGTGCGGCGGTCGCCAAAAGCCCGGCTGGCGAGCTCAAGATTGACCAGTGTTCCCTGGGGCGTCCGTGGGTCGTGCACGATCCACGAAGGCGTCTCGTAACCGGCACAATGCACAACCGAGTTGCCACCAAACGGGTCCATCGCGATGTTCGGATTGCCCGGATCGTGCAGCCACTGTTCGTTGCTGCCGGTGACCACTCCGAACTTGTATTCGATCCGCGAGCCCTCCGGAAACTGAACCTTGTGCATCCAGAGATCGGTCCCGGCAATCCGCTGCATGTCCATTGCATGCGGCAACCCGTAAACCCAGTGCCGCAGGAAAACGCGGTCGGCCTGGCCCTGGTATACAAAAGTAACGTCGGATCCGTCCACGACGGGAACAGCCCGCTGCTGCAGCGCCGCCTGCAACCGGGCCGGATCGACCGGTGATGCGGCTTCGGGAACTGCCGGAGTATTCATGCGGAAAACGCTTCCTTTCGTCCATCGCGCGACAGCTGGACCGTCGTGTCGCCCGCGCTCCAGATTCCGTCAATTCGCTGGACCCAGTCGTTTTCGTCCAGCAGCACGCAGGAAAAATCCCCGAACCGCCGGGCCAGCACACTCATCCGCTGCGGATCGTCCAGCTGTAACCGGTTTCGCGCATCGGGAAAGGGCAACACCCGTCCGAGGATTCCCGCTCCAGCCCGCAGGACTTCCGGATTGTTGTCGCCCTGTGGCAGTCGGTCGTGAAAAAACACCATTTGCGCCGCCAGCGCCATCGCCCCGCCCGACCATGCGACAACCGGCAACTGGGGATGCATTTCCAGAATCGAAAAAATCCTCAACCGGTTCAGAATGATGGCTGAATGACCCCCCGCAACAAGAATTGCCGAAACCGATCCAAGAATCTGGTTCAATTCATGCCGGTGCCGCTGGACACTGGTACGGTTGTCGAAATCGATTTCCGTGTCGTACCGGTCGCAGACCTGACAAGTCCGCAGAAAATACTCCCGGTCCAGCTGGCGCAGCATTTCCAGGGACGATTCCAGTTCCGGCTGAAAATCGACCAGTTCACTGCTGGCCACCGTGATTTTCTTCGTCGCCCGCAACAGATAGCTGACACGCATCCGGTAGATGTCGCGCAGGTGTCGCAATTCGTCCTGTCGTTTTTGCAGCAACTGGATTACCGGCGGGTCCTCGGCAAACAACAGTTCCGTTCGGCGAAACAGCCGCAAGTTGACCACGGCGTTGGGCAGCGCATGCACCAGTTGTTCGTCTTCGCCCTCGGCTTCTTCCCAGCCCGCGGTGATCAGGGCGACGGTTCCCTCCAGTCCATTCCGCTGCAGCGCCGCGCGCAGGGATTCGTAAACAGGTTGTGGCCCCAGCAGCGTCAGTCGGCGGTGATTCGGTTCGGGGGAGTACATGAAGCCTGGGGAGAAACCACAAACGAATCAACATTCATTCAGCGAGGACCGCTGCTGCACCTACTGCCGCATCCCGAATCCGCTCCGGGGCACATTCTCCCTCAACTGGCAATTGAGGGATTGCAGGCTGCCACTGAAACATGTTGGCTATGGCGGCCCCAGTCAGAACCTGTCACCCCAGAGGCTGACCCTTGCCCCAGGGGCTGACCCCTTTGGCGAGAGGGACTTGGTACCGGTCCAGTCCATTTTAGCCCATTTGGGCATTGGTCACCACCTTGCAGAATACCGGGAGCTTTGCGACACAACGCATCAGAGACTTGCGGCAATTGCCGGGGCTGTTCCATCCACCTCCGGGCCATGGGGACTGACGCAGAAGCAAATTCGGGTGGCCACACGGGGCGTGCAGCTGTCGAATTGAAATTGAGTTGACGACGCCATGGGCGCGACCGAAGGAATCCGCGGTCGATCCATCCAGCGCACTGGCAATCGGCGGGAAAGTCGCGGGAATTTGATCTGGAGGGAAAGGACTCGCGGCATTAGACTTGAGGGATTCCAACGTCACATCTGCGGGGTTTGATCCGCCCCGTTTTCTGTCCATGATTCGCCTGCTTGCCCGGCCGCGCCCGGTCCCTTTTTCGTCAAAAATACTCCGCCGGGATTTGCGCGCGAGCGTGACCGATGGGTCGTGCTACAGCCTGATGGTGGGGCTGGGGGAAACGTACTTCGGTGCGTTTTTTATTGCGGCCGGGATCGGGAATTTTTCGATTGGGTTACTGGCAACGTTGCCGATTCTGCTGGGCAGCGTTTTGCAGATGATCACGCCGTGGGGCATTCGCCGACTGGGCTCCTACCGGGCGTGGGCCGTGCTGGGAGCCGGACTGCAGGCGGCCAGTCTGTTGGTGCTGGCCGGGCTTTGCTGGATGCAGCAGACCGGGTTCTGGACGATCCTGACGGTGATGGTGTTGTACTGGGGCAGCAGCATGGCGGTTGGGCCGGCTTGGAACACGTGGATGGAATTTGTCATTCCGCGAGCAATTCGGACGAGGTTTCTTTCGTCGCGGATGCGGATTTGCCAGTTCTGTTTGCTGGTCGCGGTTTGTGCGGGCGGGTTGTTGCTGCGGAATGCGGACCAGGCCCTGATGGTTTTCGCCGGGCTGTTTCTGGCGGCCGGCATGTTGCGGCTGATTTCATCGACGCTTCTGGGCAAGCATACGGAACAGCCCCACTGGCTGGCGAATCATCAGCAACTGGCACTGCAGGCCGGCGCCGATTCAGGACTGGGAGCGTCGATTCGCCAGACTGTCCCGTTTTTTGTGGCGATCCAGTTCGCGGTTTACATTTCCGGTCCCTTCTTCACGCCGTTCATGTTGCGTGGCAAGGGGATGGATTACGGGGCGTTTATGCTGCTGATTGTGCTGGGTTATGCCGGCCGGGTGTTGACGCTACACTGGGCCAGCGAAGTCGCGCGGCGCTGGGGACCGGGGCGGCTGTTGTGGCTGGGGACGCTCGGACTGATCCCGCTGTCCGGGCTGTGGGTTTTCCACCACTGGTACTTGGCGCTGGTATTGATCCAGTTGATCGGAGGTGTGGCCTGGGGATTTTATGAACTGGCCGTATCGCTGGTTTTTATCGAGCGGATTCCGGGGCATTTGCGGGCCCGGGTTTTGTCTGTGTTTGGTGTGATGAACGGACTGGCGATGGTTGGCGGATCGTTGATTGGCGGCTGGATCGTGTTTGCGATGGGGAGCAGCCTCAACGGTTTTCTGATGGTCTTTGTGCTGTCGTCGGTGGTGCGCTGTTGTGCGCTGGGGCTGTTTCCACGAGCGATATTTGATCAGGCGGCGCCGCAGCGGATTTCTATAGCCGAAAATCTGGGCGTCGCAACGCCACATGTGAACGGCCGCCCGCTGGTTCGTCCTTTCACCATTCTGCCCGACGCCAATCGGCCCGAAGATGGCATTCCCGCTGATGAGATACATGATGCTGGAAGGCTGGATGGATCCATGGCAATTGCTGAAGAACCAGTGCTCACCGTCCGCCCCGCCCGTTCTGCCTGACGAAAAGGGGGACGGGGGCCCCATCTCATTCTGCTCGCATGGGTTGGGTTTAACGGCTCGCCACCACGTAGGCGGTCCAGTCGGGCAATGCCAGCAGGCTGTCGGGTTCCACGTTGCCAAGCAACACACCGGCCTCGCCCAGCGAGGGGTCGTAGGTGTGCCGCCAGACCTGCACGTCGGAAAACCCTCCGCGGTAACACGCTGCGATCAGTTCCTCGAGCGACCACAGGCGCCAGTCGTATCGAAACGCATCAGTAATTTCATGCGTGCGGCTGCGATCGTGCGCATCGGGAATGCTGAAGTGAATCCTGCAATCGAGCTGGTTCCGTACAGGATCGTGGGAGCGGACTTCCCAGGTGTAATCGAATTCCTCGCAGGGGACTTCACCCGGCAACAGCACCCGGGGAGTGACATGGCGAACTGACTTCCCTGGACGAATATTGTCCACGCCACCCATAACGTTAAATATCAGGATCCCTTCCGCTTTCAAACCGGTCCTCGCCTGTCGCAAAATGGCGTCGAGCGATTCTTGTTCGCGCTGATACAGAATGCTGAAGTTCAATAAGGAAATGATGTCCGCCAGATCAATGTCTGGAGGCCCGATTTCGCGAATATCGGCCAGAACGAACCCGATCGCCGAAGCATGCGAACCAAGCAGCCGGTTCGCGCGACTGTGGGCCCATTCGAGTGTCGGCCGGTCGCTATCGACAGCGATCGCCCGCCGACCGCGCCGGAGTGCGACCCAGGCCACCGAGTCGGCAGC
>JBGSVU010000511.1:0-5507 GCA_041752775.1 Pirellulaceae bacterium
GCGCAGCGTCGTATCCGGCCAACCATGCCCGTCGGCAGGCTTCGTTGGGCGTCACGACAATGGCCCGATGCAACCCCCGGAGCGCCGCGTGAATCCCGGATTGGATGTGGCTCTGCAATTGCGACTGTTCGGAACCGTCGCAATCCGGCAATCGCCTTACGGCGTCGAAAAAGGCTTTCCAGACCGCAGCTTGTTGCTGTCTCGTTGTCCGGCCTGAATCCTTTTGCATGGCGGCGGCGGCCGCCGCATAGGCCGGGACCATCGCAGTGACGGCAACCATCATTGCTGCGGCGCATTGCGTCATCCCGCTGCCTTCCCTGATCCTTTCGATCGTCGCCAGTGTTTCATCGCAAAACCTTTCGCGGAATTCTTCCAAAATCTGCTGTTCGATCGCGGCCTGTTCTGTTTTGGTCATCGAAAACCCCTGCTAAACGATGTTTGGAATCACAATGCGGCGGCGGCCAATGCGGCGGACGCGGGATGCCTTGGGCGGTTTGGCCTTGTTCGTCCGCGATTCCAGCAACTGGTCGATCGCGGCCCGGGTGATCCGCCATGCGTGGGAACGCGAGGTCCCAATGTCACTGGCCGGCAACCGGCCCGATTCGATCAACCGGGTCACCTGGGTGGCCGAACACGACAGCAGCTCGGCAGCCTGGGCAACGGTGTAGATTTCGCGTGAGGTCATGACGCCTTGTTCTCCGATACCGTTCCGCCCCGGGCCTCGATCGTGACCGGGTTGGATGGCTTGCGGCCGGCCTGGGGCGGCAACAGTTTGCCATCGCGGATCAGGGTCTCTTCGTTCAGCTCGCCGCGTTCGATGGCGATCGTTTGCAGGCGGCGGCATGATTCGTGGTTGCCCCGGATCATGCGGCCAGGCCCAGCCTTTCTCAGACAGGCCCGGCACAGCCCGTCTCGCACGCATTTCTTCGTGCGTGCCTTTCCCTCTGGCGACAATTTCAACATGACGACTCTCACTGACGGGACAAAGATTTCTCGCATGGCTGGTCTCGTTGTTGGGGTGGGACCATCCATGGGTAATGCTGCGGTTGGAAATCTAGCGATTCCATCCGGTATTGCAAGACATGAATCCACAGTTTATTCAAATGATGGAGTCAACCGGAGAATCTAACTTGTTGGCATTTCAGGACTTGCGTTGGAGCAATTTTTTTTCAACAATTTTTTGCATGCCCGAAAATGACCTTAAAATTCGAATCCGAAAGCTGGCAGTTGAGCTGGCTGAAATTGCTGAACTAATGCCCGAAGATGAGGTCCGGCCGAATTTTCCTGAATCGGCAGAGCAACTGTTGGAGAAACGAATTTGCTTGGCGTGCGGGAAGGCAATTCCAGCAAAGAAACGAGAGATTCGTGGGCTTCACGAATCTTGCTACAAAAAAACAAAGGACGCCATTCGGCAATTCAAGACGACAGAGAACCAGCTTATCGAAGCCGGATTATTGGCTCCGGTCCGTGTCACTGGCCGTCCGGTCAGCAACCCAACGCCATTGGACGAGTTTCTTTTGGCGGCAGAATCCCAAGCCGAATACGGCGCCGGCATCGCCCTGGGCGACAAAGCGATCGAGATCGCTAAAGCCGACACCGCAGCCCGGAAAAAGAAGCAGAAAGCGGAAACCCCCGAAACCAACAAAAAGAACTAACCCATGGATGATGACAGTTTCCTGTTTCAGTCGTTCATCGACATCCCGTTGTGGGATCGGGCGAAATGGCGTGGGGTCGCCTGGATGTGGAAGCCAGACAAACCGCCAGGAATGGGGCTGCTGTTCGAAAATGCGAGCGAGGGAGCAAAGGTATTTGCCAGCTGGAATCGCCGGCTTGGCCAGATTGACAAAGGCGAGGAATTGCGAGTCTCAATTATCGAAGGGGCAATTCCGGGTGCCGCGCCGGGGTACAACGTGCGCATCGGAACCAACATTCCGAATCTGCTGAAGCACTCCGAAACTGATCCAAATGCAAAAAACGAGCTGATTTTGACTGCGTCACGTATCCATCGCATGAATCCGTCGCAGGGATCGCCTAATCTGGCCAGTTTCAAGAAAGCGTTCCGGCAGCACGGCAGGTTTTCAATGATGCAAGTTGTGCTGAATCAGGGGACGTCATTCGTGCCAATCCCGGCAAACGCAATTATCAAGACTGAGATTTTTTTTCGTCAGGTCGAGGATGTTCAGGAAGGGGATCCCGACTGGGATGCGATTGTTGCTCCTCAATAGGTGACCATGACAGTCCCACGCCCAAATCCAAACCGCAGTATTCTGGCAAGTCCCATGTTTTGGGTGTTTCGTTTTTCATCGCTTTTTTCAATTCGGGATGGAGTCGACGGGAACAAATGGAATGTTATCCGCAGTGGTAATGCAAGTCGAGTTCCGTAACCACCAACTCATTAGGAGTGCCCATGCCCAGCCAACCCGGACACAGAGCGGCAAGGTCGGAGAATGACAACAGTGCCCGTGCGGCACGGCCACCGGTGGCCAGGCCAGCAGCTCCGGACAGGTCGGCACACCGGCCAGCGGAACAACGGATTGCCCATTCGTTCGACACGTCCACCCGTTTGGCTCTCACAGGGATTCATCGCTCAGTCAGCCGAATCGCCTGGGTCTCGCTGGCATCATTCGTGCTTTCGGTCGTTCTCATCGTTGGCATGATAATCATGATGCTGCTCAGCACAATTCAGTTTCAAAACGAAATGGGCAAACTGGAAGGTGCCATGAACAGGGCCTCAGAGAACGCGGCGAAGAATTTCCAGAACGCGATGGAACAGATCGAGAAATCGCAAAAGTGAATCCGCATGCCAGCAGTCCGAACAACAGAAACGATCGTTTCGTATCGTGTGGGGGTTTTCGACGGGCGGGGCTGTTCTGGGGCCAGAACGGATGCAGGTTTCCATCTTTCTTTGCGATCCCGTCACGGGGCAGGTCCGGGCCAGGCTGGGCAATGTTTCCCCGGTAACAGCAGCGGTCGCCATCAATCGTTACCGCGATCGCGGCCAGCACGATCCGTCGGTGCATCTGTTGCTCTGCACGGGGCCACCCCATGACCAAGCCAGAAAAACCCCGCAAGCCGTACAAAGACTTCCCACTGTTCCCACACGAAAACGGTCAGTGGGCAAAAAAAATCAACAGTCAGTTCCGCTACTTCGGCGTCTGGGATGATCCCGACGCAGCGATCCTCCGATACGAACGCGAACGGGAGGCCCTCTACGCCGGCCGCGAACCGAACGACTTGCCGGGGACATTGTCGATCGCCGATTGCTGCAACCATTTCCTCGGGCGCAAACAGACCGCCCGGGACAGCGGACGCATCACCGATCGAACCTACCAGGAATACAAGCAGACTGCCGAGACCGTGCTCAACAACATGGGCCGCACCCGTTCGATTGAGAGCCTGACACCGTCCGATTTCCTCGACCTGCTGACTGCTCTCTCCAAAAGGTTTGGACCCGTCCGCCTGGCCAATGAGGTCACACGGATCAAGGCCATCTTCCGCCACGCTACCGAGTATCAACTCATTGAGCGACCTGTGGTGTTCGGCCCCGATTTCAAAAAGCCCAGCCGCCGCGAGCTGCGAGTCTCGGCCGCCAAACAAATCAAGCTGTTCAGTGCAGCTGAGATTTGCAAGCTGTTGAAGGGGTCAGCAGGCCCATTCCACGCGATGGTCCTGCTCGGCATCAATTGTGGGTTGGGCAATCGGGAATGTGGCCAGCTGCAGTGGCGCCACTTGAATCTCGTGACGGCGTGGCTGGACTTTGCCCGAAACAAAACAGGCATCGCCCGACGTGCCAAGTTGTGGCCCGCCACTGTCCGCTCCCTCAAAGCACTGCAGGCGGTCAAAACCACGGACCGAGACGACCTGGTATTCGAGACACGATTCGGCAATTCATGGGCAGCAGACACGCACAATCCAATCAGCCTTGAGTTCCGGAAACTCAGCAATGCGACCAAGACTCATGTCGAAGGGCGGGGCTTCTATTGCCTGCGTCACACCTTCCGGACCGTGGCATCCGGCTGTTGCGACAAGGAGGCTGTTGACCATATCATGGGTCATCGAAGTGAACACGTTTCGTCAACGTACACTCATGGAATTGCCGACAAGCGGCTGGAGATCGCAGCATCACACGTACGCCGTTGGCTCCAAAAATCCTGCAAACTGGTGTCGTAACTGGTGTCGTGACGCAAAAAACACGCTTCGCGCCCGTAGCTCAGTGGATAGAGCAACGGTTTCCTAAACCGTAGGTCGGAGGTTCAATTCCTCTCGGGCGTATTTTTCACCGGGTTGCCGGATGGGGGACGGACGTTCGGCCGGATCCAGCCCGGAGTTTACAGCCGCTGCAGGACTTGAACGAGGATTTCGATGGCCGCGAGGTATTCTGCGACCACGAGTTGTTCAACAGGCGTGTGGTCCAGTTTGCTGTCGCCAGGTCCATAGGCGACGATCGGGCAATTCCAGACCGGGCCCACCACGTTCATGTCGCAGGTTCCGGTTTTCAGTTTGAAACGCGGCTCAGTGCCGCGTTCACGCAGGGTGATGTTAAAGGCCCTGGCCAGAGGCGACGTTCTCGGGGATTGCCACGCCGGTTCCAGTCCGGAAAAAACCAGCTGGCCGTCCTGCGCCCAGGATTGCAGCAACATTTGAAAATTCTCCGTGTCGAATGCGGGTGGCAAACGGACTCCAATTTTCAGTCGGGCCGTATCCGCCAACCCGTCGCTGGTCGTCTGGAAACTGCGGATCGAAGGAATCAGCTGTTCAAACAGCTGCGGCCGGTCCGCGTTGAAGCTGTCAATCCAGGCCATCACCTGATTCCACCACTGTATCGCCGATTCGGCTACACCACTTTGCTGACCAGCCGTGTGACCCATCGGCCGGGTGATTTCCAGATCGGCCAGCACGCGGCCCTTGTAACCGATTGCAATTCCGTCCCACCCGCCCGGTTCGCCAATGATGCAAAACGCCGGATGGTACCGCGTCGCCGCAAAACGGGCGCCCTTGCTGCTGGCCGATTCCTCCTCAACGGCACCGATGACGACCAGCCGGGTGCCAGGTCGAAGCACGGCGCGCGCGGCCGCGATTACAAACGTCGCGAGGGGGCCTTTGGCGTCGACGCTTCCCCGACCGTGCAATATCCCCGCTTCGACACGCACCGGGATCTCACCCGGAACGGTATCGATATGTCCCAACAAAACGATCTCCCGGTCGATCTGCCCCGTCGCGTCCGGCACCTCGCGAATGCCCACCGCGTTGCCGGCCTGGTCCTCAAAGGCCCGGTCCATGCCGGCCGAATGCATGGCGGCAACCAGAAAGGCGACGGCTTCGGATTCGTTCCCGGAATGGCTGCGAATCGAAACCAGCTGGTGCAGGAGCCCGACGGGATCAACGCGGTTTTCGCCGGAGTCGACAGGCAAGTTGGAGTTGCCGGAATTGATGGGAATGTCTTTCAAAAAAACGGGATTGAGTTTGCTGGAAGCTGGGCCAGGGATTGTCGACCACGGGGTTTTCGG
>JBGSVU010000512.1:0-2339 GCA_041752775.1 Pirellulaceae bacterium
CTCACCTGCAGGCGGCCGAGGCCCTGCAGTCCGGGTCGCGGGTTTGCGGCCGCGCCTATTTTTTGTCCCAGGGCGACCCGGTGAACTGCTGGGAGTGGATCAATGAACTGCTGCAGCTGGCCGGGCTGCCGCGGGTGCGGCGTTCGATTTCTTACTATTGGGCGTACCGACTGGGTTATGTGCTGGAAAGCTGGCATGAGATGTTTGACCTTGAGCGTGAGCCGAGGATGACGCGTTTTCTGGCGGCACAGCTGGCCAAGTCGCATTACTTTGACATCTCGGCGGCCCGCCGCGATTTCGGATACAACCCGACGGTGTCAATCGATCAGGGGATGAAACGACTTGAAGGTTCCCTGGGCGGAAACTCCTGACCGGGCAGGAAATGGCGATCTACACCTTGCGGATGAACTGGGCGGCGTAACTGCGAATGTGTTTTCCGTTCAGCACGTGAACCATCCGCAACTGCTGGACCGTCGAATCACTGAAGCGCGCGAGTGGCAACCAGACCAGTGATTTTCTGAAATGCCGGGCCAGTTTTCTCCATGCCGTGCCCGGTGGACCGCTGCTGACCAGCGCGATGTGGGGACAAGTGCTGTGCAAACAGGCCGCGCCGAGCAGGCGCTCCTCCAGTGTTTCGGCAAAATCCAGCCGGCTGTCCTGCCAGATGTCGGGAATCGCAACGGGCGGATAAATGAACATCGCGCCTCCGTAGTTCGCCAGACAAATTCCGGGACCTACCGGATTGTCGGCGAAATCCGTGGCATAAAAGGCAAGCGTGGATTCGTTTTTGTGTTCGGCAAACCAGGTGGTCCTCCAGGGGTACTGCCGCGGATCGGCCGGAGAATCGAACAACATCACGGCAGCATCCAGTTTGCCTCTGGCAGGAGGCAGGACCTTGACGTAGATGTCACCCTTGTGCCAGTTGCGCAGGGTGTCGCGAATGTCGATCCCGTCGCGAATGCTGGTGGAAAACTTTTCCGTCCGGACCAGGTCGGCCCCCATGACTTCCCGTGCCCGGTCAAAAACTGCCTGGCGAAAATTTTCGACGACTTCGTCTTCCGGCGGCCAGCTGCACTGGGAATAGGGATTCCATTTCTGCTGCCAGTCCTTTTTCTGCCGGTCATCCGGTCGCGGCACCAGTTTCAGCGACGACCAGGTGACCGGCGGGCCCGGCAGGCGGCTGGCCAGGTCGACGACCGCGCCGTCGGGCAGCAGGGCGCGACCAATCCCCATCTGAATCCCGCTCCAGTCCTCCTGAAACCGGGTTTCGAAATGCCTTGCCCGTTCGAGAACCGCAATCGCATAGCCATCGCCAGCCATCTGTTTGGCAGCAGTCACAACGGTCGGCAACTGCGGGGTAAACCGCCGGTCCATCAGCGTCAGGTTGCGGATATAACGCAGCATCTGGTCGAGAAGTTTCGGCGTGATTTTCCGCGCGCGCCCCCTGTATTCATCGAGGTAATCCGTTCGCGCGGCAATCAGCAACTCCTTGATTCCATCCACGCCGATCGTGCGATCATCGGTCAGTTCCGCACGGGCGCGCTCGTACACGGACGTAATAAACGGCATTTCTCCCAGCAGGAAATAGAGCGACTGCGGCTGGACGCCATACGATTCCACTTTCGCAGTCGCGACTTCGGGAACCGGCTTCAGCCCGGTGTTGTGGAATTCCTGGCGGATCCAGGGCCAGTCCAGAATGCTGCAGACAAAGAGAATCCGGCGAAAATCCACCGACAGTTGCCGCAGTTGCCAGGCCATGTGCTGGACCCGTTCCCGCCACTGGGCGTGATCGGGCGCCTTCAGAAAAGGCAGCACCGCCGCGGCATACTGCTGAATGGAGACTTTCTTCAGTGCCCAGCTGTCGGGCAATGCGACGGTGTACGGATCAAACGGGCTGGTTTCCAGATCGATGAAACGCACCGGTTTGTGTTCGCCCAGTGCCGTCCGGATCGCAGCGATAACGGGTTGACAGGGATCGACCGGAACATAACTGGCCGATCCCGAATCCCCGATGCTGTTACTGCCGTCGTCGCTGTCTTCGTCACCGTCATCCCCGTCGCGCTCCGGACTCCATTCCGTCGGGCCAATTCCGTTGCCGTCCCGCTGGATCGTTATTGACGGGACTGGCAACCGGGTGATCTGCTGGCAAACCGCCGCCTGAAACGACGGAGGCAGAGGCACCGCCAGACAGTCATAGTCATACAGCATCATCAAACGGCGGATTTCCCAGGCAAAATCCCCGCTGCCATGCACCACGGGCAACGCGGTCACATGCGGCCCGATCTGAAGCGCCGGATCGTTCAAAAGGGAGCTCCTTCATCGTTGTCGGGATCGTAACC
>JBGSVU010000513.1:0-2300 GCA_041752775.1 Pirellulaceae bacterium
CGCCCCGACCTCAGTGTCTGGGTCATCACCGGTGATGGCGACGCGCTCAGTATCGGCGGCAATCATTTCATGCACCTGATTCGCCGCAACGTCAACCTGAATATCGTATTGTTCAACAATCGCATTTATGGTTTGACCAAAGGCCAGTATTCGCCCACATCTCCGGTTGGCAAAGTCACCAAAAGCACTCCGCGCGGATCGCTCGACTATCCGCTCAATCCGCTCTCCGTCGCGCTCGGTGCCGAAGCCAGTTTCGTGGCCCGTTCAATCGATACCAACATCAAACATTTAACCGCAACGCTGGAGCGCGCCGCACAACATCGGGGAACGTCGTTCGTCGAGGTTTACCAGAATTGCAATGTCTTCAACGATGGCGCCTGGGACTATGCCAGAGGCAAGGAGCAGGGCGACCTGAACACCGTCGAACTGGTTCATGGCAAACCGCTGGTTTATGCCGGCGGAACGCGAGGGATTCGCCTGAACGGGCTCAGCCCCGAAATTGTCGATCTGGACGGACGGATCCCGGTCGATGATTTGCTGTTCCATGACGAAACGGCCTGGTCACCCATTCTCGCCCACATGCTGGCACGCATGCGGTACCCCGAGTTTCCGGAACCGATCGGCATCTTTCGTGCGGTCGAACGGGAAACCTACGACGACCTGATCAACGCCCAAGTCCGGGGTGCTGTTGAGGAACGCGGCAGCGGCGACCTGCAAAAGCTGTTTACTTCGGGCGAAACCTGGAAGGTTTAGTGCCTGGCCCAGCAGAGGGCCGACCCACTCTGCCAGCACACGGTTTTACCCCGTCTGGGGATTGCCTCTTGGTGGCGGATTCGCGGGCCGGCCCGGACAGAAACCGACCGGAACAACGCTGTTTTCCCGCTTCATTTCGCAATTGACTTCGACGAGGCCGGTCGCTAACGTCCGGCCCATGACCAGGCCAAGCTCCCATTTCACAACTTCCTGTTTGCGACCGCGTCTGTTGCAATTGGGACTGACGTGCGCCCTCGCAGTCCTGTTTTCCGGCAATTTGGTGGCCCGGCCTCAAGTCTCCGAAAACCGGGGCGGCAGCGACATCGTCCTGCTGAAAAACGGCCAGTCCTTCGTCGGCACCGCGCGCGCATCAGTCGAACGGACTATCGTCGAAACACCCAGCGGCAGCCGTATCGTGCTGCGGACCGACGACGTGCTGACCGTTTGCCAGACTTGGCAACAGGCCTGGGAGTTTCAGCGCGATCTGGTCGACGTCAACGATCCAAGGCAACTGAATCTGTTGATGCAGTGGTGTTTGCGCAATCACCTTTTTCCCCAGGCGTGGGAAGTGCTGGACCAACTGCAGCTTTCTTCAGTCGCGGCATCGGAACTGGAATCGTTGCACCGCCAGTTGACTTCGGCGGAACAGGCCTGGCGACTGGCCAACCAGCCCCGGCCCGATGTGTCTGCCAAAGAAACACGGATGGCCCTCAATGAAGCCGCGGCTCCGGATTCGAGGCAGACAGCTGACGTTCCCGCCAGTGTGGCGGCATCAGCCACTGGCCCCGCGATGCAGGACCAGGCGGTGCAACCCGCGTCCTTCGACGGCACCGAATCCGTCGAGCCCACGCCAATGCCCGATCTGGCCTCGGTGATTCCGGCCAGCCAGCTGGACCAGTTCGCACAACAAATCCCGGAGAGAATCCTGGGCAACTGGCGGAAAAACGTCGAGCCTGTTCTGCTGACCGGCTGTGCGACGGCCGGTTGCCATCACAGTGGATCGAAAACGATGCCCCTCGTGACCATGGGGCCAGGCGTTCCAGCTCCGTTACGACTCAGCCAGCAGAATCTGTTCCACACAGCGAGGTTCCTGCTGCACGAACCCAATTCCACTTTGCGCTGCCTGACAGCAGCCGGCAACGCACACGGCAATGGCCGCACGGCTCCGCTGAAAATGAACGGACCCGAGCTCAGGGCACTGCAAACCTGGCTCGGCGAGTTTTCTGCAAACGTTCCGGCGACGATTGTTCCGGACAACCGGAATGCCTCCACCGAACGACCGGTTGCCACCATCGGCCCACGCCCGGAAAACCTGAATTCGCTGACAGATGCCCCGGCTCCGCTCCTGAAAGAGAATCTGGACGTCAAACGGCTGCCGCCAAATCCCGCCGGGTTCCCTGAAGAATTCCCAGGAGAACTCCAGGGAGAACTCCAGGGCAAATCGGGCGAGATTCCCGACGACCTGCCGACAATTCTGCCCGACGATCTGCATACTGACCTGCCAGGCATGCATCCCGCCGGATTCAGCGGTCAACGGCTTGCCGAAG
>JBGSVU010000514.1:0-3208 GCA_041752775.1 Pirellulaceae bacterium
GCCGCCGATCCGCAGTGCAGTCGCCAGTCCTTTGGCAGCATCGGCTGCAATTTCGTGGCTGGCATGATCGTTGACAACGGTTTGAAAAGCCTCGGCCGCCGATTCCTCGTTGCCCAGACGCAACTGGGTCCATCCGATAGCAGCCAGGGCCGGGACAAAAGCGGGACTGCCCGGGTGGTGATCGCGGACGAGCGTGAACCACGTGTTGGCCCTATCAAACTGTTCCGATTTGAACGCTGCATTGCCCAGCCGCAAAGCCGTTTCGGCAACCGCAGGCGAGGCGGGAAAATCCTTTTCGAGCAGCGCGAAACTTTCTCCGGCCGCATCCCAGTCGCCGCTGAGCGCCTGAAACTCCGCCATGGCACCCACCAGGTCGTCCGCCCAGCGACCCGTCGTGGCCAGCGAGCGGGCCTGTTTCAACGCTGCAATGGCAGCTGTGTCATTGTTCAGTTCATGATGCGCCAATCCCGTCCAGTAGAGGGCTTCGGCGCGAATCCCGGGCGCGACTGTTTCGTCACCGATAATCACTGCAGCCGTATCGAGTGCCGCCTGGAATTGATCGTTGCGAACCTGTTCCGCAGCCAGCGTTACGGCCCATTGGGGATGGCGTGAATCGTCAGCGTGGTCGCGGATCAGTCCGGTCAGGATCGCGATGCCCTCGTCCGGTTTTCCCGTCGCGGCAAGCGCCTCGGCCTGGACTTCGCGGATATAGGTGATGTATTCATGTTGTGGGTAGTCTCGCTGAAAATCGGCGGCCAGTTGCAGTGCCATCGCAGCATCGCCGTCCTGCATCGCGGCCCATGCGGCGTTGTAGAGTGCCAGCGGCGCCGCCGGGTGTTTCGGTTCGGTCCGGACAACGTCGAGAAAAAGCTTCTGGGCGGTGGGGCGAAGGGTTTCGATGTTTAACGCGGCTTCGGCCTGGTCGAACAACAGGTCCGCCTGAAATGCCACGTTCGCGGTTTTGCCAGCCCATTCCGCAGCCAGATCGTACGCAGGCTGGTAGTCTTTTTTCCGCAACCGGATTCTGGCGATTTCATGTGCGGCGGGAGGCGACAGTTTTTCATCGTTTCCGGCGAGGACTTCTTGCAGCAGTTCCAGCGCCCGATCGTCGTTCCGGAGCGCGGCATATTCCAGCCCGGCGTTGAACTGCGATTTCATCCGGGTGGGCGAATCGGCAACCGCTGCGGCCCGGGAGAACAATTCGGCGGCGCTGGCCAGGTCCCCCGCATGGTGTGCCTGGCGTGCGGCCAGAAAAAGCGATTCGTCGCGGCGGGCAAAATCGGCTTGGTCGTTCAATTGCGACAACAGACCTGCCGAATCGTCCGACAGCGATTTGAATTCGGCCGCATCACCCCGGGCGTCGGCTGCCAAAGCAAGGTTCCAGAATGTTTCTGCTGCGTTGAATCGAACGTCATCGTCACCAGGGCTGTTCCCGGCCTTTTTCAGAAATTCGCGGTATCTCGCAGCGGCTTCGGACAGCCGGCCCGCCCGGCTGTCGATCCAGGCAAGTGCTTCGAGTGACTGGTTCCGCCAGGGAGAATCGGGAAATCCGGTTACAGCCGTGTAGGATTTGTGCGCCTCCTCCAGCCGGTTCAGGTCCTCGAAGGCATTCCCCTGAAAAAACCAGGCTTCGTGGTTGCCACTGAACTGGGGGAAATCACGGACCAGTTTCGCAAAGGTCTCGGTAGCGGTCGTCAGTGCCCTGTTGGCGCCCGCCGGATCGCTTTCGACAGACGCCTGGCCCTGTTTCAACTGGCTGAAACCCAGACGCAGGTGCGCCTGAGCCAGCAATTCGGTCGATTCAACGGGGAGAGTCCGGATCGCCTCCTGAAAACTTTTTGCAGCCGGTACGAACTGGTTCAGTTCGTTCTGGCACAGTCCCAGATTGTAGTGGGCCTGAGGCAGGCTGGCGTAGTTCGGATGCTGGGCAATCAGTCTCTGCCACGTTTCGGCGGCGAATTCGTATTCCTGGTCGGCCATCGCCCGCTGGGCCGTCGCCGCCAGAGCATCGGCATTTTTGTCGGATGCAGCAGCAGGTTCCTGCAAGTTGGACAATCGGCCAGAGGCAGCGGGAACCCCGCAAAAAACCGCAGGTGCCTTTCCGGCGGCAACCGCCATCACCAATGATGGTGACAACCACCCTGACATCGCCAAAGTCGTTGCCACAGCCATTGCCAAAACAGGGGAAAACATCGTCCCAGATCGAAAAAAGCAGTGCATTGCGTTCAAACCAGTTTCCGTTCCATATTTCTGAAGCTGCAACCAGACCGGCGGTTCCGCATCGGGGTTTCTGGCGGTAAAAAATCCCAAACGTTGAAAAACCCACAGACCAGTTCGCCAGTCGACCGCCCAATCTTGCATACGATTTTAACCAAACCGACAGCCGTCCGGTCCGAAAAAACAACGAAATGACGGCTCAAATCTGTCAGGAATGGACAGTGTTGTGCCGTTTGAAACCCGGTAAGACCGCCATTTCGCGACGTTCGCCAGCCAAATCCCTCTATCCTGCCTTGGCCACCCAGAACCCGGCTGGGGATTTCCGCCGCGACGGCCAAGTCCGTGCGGGCTGTTCCCTGACCGGTTTGCTGCGGGCTATAACTGGACAGCGTTACTGTGATCAGACGCAGTGCGACAGCGCCCGGATTAGCGGTGGGCAAAGGTGGAAGCCGGGGCGCTATCGGCCAGCGGATGAATTTTGGGTGGGAATTGACAGGGGGCATCTGTTTTGAACCAGGATTTTTTCTTTTATTTGGCCGCAGTGCCGGTGCTGGGTGTCCTGGCCCAGATGATTTCGCACTGGTTGCGTCTGCCCAGTATTCTTCTGTTGCTGCTATTTGGAGTCCTGCTGGGGCAGTTTGCCAACCCGGACGAATTGCTGAAGCAGATTTCCGGCAACGGGGCCACCGGTTCCGCCGTTCTGTTTCCAGTCGTATCGCTGGCGGTCGCCATCATTCTGTTCGAAGGCGGATTGACGCTGAAGCTGGAAGATCTGCGGCATTCGGGTGCTGCGGTGATCCGGATGGTCACTTTGGGGGCCGGGATTTCCTGGATACTGGGGACAATGGCCGCCTGGTGGTGTTTGGGGATGGACGTGCGGGTTGCCCTGCTGCTGGGAGCGGTTCTGGTTGTGACGGGTCCCACGGTAATAGCACCCCTGATTCGGCATATACGTCCATCGAGAAAAATCGGTTCGATTCTGCGCTGGGAA
>JBGSVU010000515.1:0-5928 GCA_041752775.1 Pirellulaceae bacterium
AAGATTGACGATAACACATGTCACCCGCATGCTGTTGTTTGGATGAGCCCGAGTGTTAAATATTGAATAATACAACAATTGGAAGTTTCATGATAACAAGTGAAATTGAGAAATTTGAGCGGTTTGTGCTTGAGAGGTTTATTCGATTCAGAGCAACTGACGACGCTGTTAAACTTTCGGCATATCTACTTGCGAAAAGGATTCTTGAACGAGTTGCGCAGGTATTTTTGATTCAAATTCCCAATTTTGGCCAAGTTGGGGCAGTGCAAGAAGCTGATATTGTAAATGTGATCAACTGGAGTAGCCGATTGAGGGAACGCTGTGGACAATTTTCTGAATCGGGGGAGGCCTTGAAGTCTTTAATGGGTGAATTTGAACCGATAGTTTCCGAAGCTTGCTCGGAGGAGTTTCGCGACGGCCCTGGCTTGGATTCATGTACCCAGGCATACTTTTCATTTCACAGTCAATTCTCAATGTTGGTCAAAGGGCTTCGTTTTCCCCGAACGTGGGTTGGAGATCCAACAGATTGCAGGCAGATTTTTGAAAGCCAAGGATTTCCAAGTCTTGAGGATTTTTTTATGAGGCCATTAGAGAACAGATTTCAAGGAAAGTCAGCCTTTCAGACCACAAGAAGTTAAAACAGCGACTATTTCCAAGGCAGCGGTTTGAGACCTAAAAGGGTGAGCTGGGAGCATACTCCATTACGTTTGATTTACTTTTCACTGCCTACGAATTCGTCGGTTCATTTACAATGGCAGCCTACCTAATGTCGGTCAGTAGTGATGGGACAGGTAATGACAATCAGGATACATTGCGGGATCGTTTGTTCGAGTTATGGCGCAACATCGATATGAAAGAATAGGCGTTACGCGCCGAATTGGGGTCGCAGTTATGGCCGAATTGTGACTGTAGGAATTTGGGGCTCTTTTGCGCTGGTGGCCGATTTGTTGGGAATTCTGGAAAACGCACCGCGATCCGGCAGGTTGCTGGCCAATTGAAGGCTTACTTTCACGGGCCGGAAAGCAGTTGACCTCAGTCACCGGATTGCGAGACCCGGATGACTTCGCTTTCGGTGGTTATTCCGCGCTGACCTTATCGATTCCGTCTGAGCGGAGTAGTTGCATGCCTGCCGACTGGGCTGCCTCGCGGATTTCTGCTGCGCTGGCCCGCTTATGAATCAGCGTGCGGATCGATTCGTTGATGGTCATCAGTTCGAACAGCCCCAGCCTGCCGCGATAACCGGTTTGACGGCAGTTGGTGCAGCCACGGCCCACAAAGGAAAAACCGGAAGGGATACCGTCACCAGAGTCTGATTGAGTTGCCTCGACGACCGACTTGCACTGGTCGCAAATTTTGCGGACCAGCCGCTGGGCCAAGACGCCGACCATGCGGCTGGATACCGGAAACGGTTCGATGCCCAGCCAAGACGCCGACCATGCGGCTGGATACCAGAAACGGTTCGATGCCCAGTTCCAATAATCGGGTCACGGCACTGGCCGCGTCGTTGGTACTGCGATGAGGCTGGCACCCTTTCAGGGTGCACGGTTAACGGGTTTTGCTTTCCGTGGGTGTCGCTGCGCTCAACCCACGGCTAATGGCTGCAAACTCCTGCCGGGGTAATCTCCTGATGTCGCGATTTGCTGGAGTAAACTCTTGGTATCGCGACCTGAGGCGACCTGCCGGGGTATTTTCCTGTTGTCGCGATTTGGCGGAGTAGTTTCCTGGTATCGCGACCTGACGCGACCTGCCAGGGTGGTTTCTTGCTGACGCGACCTGCCGGAGCAGTTTCTTGCTTTCGCAAACTGTGGTTCGGGGAGGCTGGAATAGATGGCCGGGAGGTCCGCCTGGTCGGCAGAATTTGCCCGGATTGCGGCATTTCCCCGAAAATTATTGGCCGGGCCGGGCCTGATGGCTGGACAGCTACCCCTGCCATTGGCTTGAATAGACAGGTTACTCCCGATTCTTTGTTTTACTGGAATGGTTGTGTTGCGGGATGGACGTGTTTGCTTTTGGATATCAGCGAATTCACGAAACGAGCTGGGCCTGGCTGTCCAGCCTGTTGATGCTTGCGCTGTTTTTCAAATTCAACCGGTTCTGGTCGATTCGCAACCTGGACCTGGTCCTGTTGATCCTGCTGGCACCCGGAATCCTGATGGTGGGCTATCGGGGCGATGGCCAGTTTCAACAGGTGCGCGATGGTGCGGAGACCGGCGTTCTGACCGAATCGCTGGTGTCCGGCGAGTTGGAAAACGGCCATTCGGATCCTGCGGCAGGCCCGGCCGTAGGTCAGTCATCAGAAGCCAGTTTCGCTGCGGCTGATCGTTCCGGTTCACAGCCACCCGTCGAGGGACTGCTGCCGGAAAATGTCTCCACGGAAGCGGCCAGCCAGCAACCGGTCTCGATGACGGAGCTGGACGGTGTGCAGCTGATTCAGCGGGCGGGTTACATTTGGCTGTTTTCCTGTGGCGGCCTGTGGCTGTTGCGGATGTTGCTCGATCCGTTGTTTGTTCGTCGGCCATTGCTGGAACCCAACCTGACCGTGGGTGGGCTGGTGTTTCTGGGATGCAGTCTGCTGACTTTTATTTTTGCCGACATTGTCACGTCGCGGCCGGGTCCCGGATCGCTGGATGGCGCGATTGGCGCGATGAAGATCCTGAACCGTGAGGCGGCGGGTGACGACGCCCAAAAAGAGCTGATCTACCACGCTCCGGGTTATGCGCTGTTGCATGTGATTCCGGCGATTCCGACTTTTTCGGCGGCGGAATCCTCGGCCAGTGCGGGAGGGTCGGGAGGCCTGGCGTTACCGCTGCAGCTGGAGATCGCGGCCAAGACGCTGACGATCACGGGCCAGATCGCGATGGTTTTTGGACTGGTGGCCATCGGTTTCTATCATTTTTCGAGCTTCCGGACGGGAGTCGGCATCGCGGTGATCTGGTTGATGTTGCCTTATACGATCATGTATTCGGGCAGTGCCTATCATGTTTTGCCGGCCGCACTGATCGTATGGGCCGTCGTGCTGTACCGGCAACCACTGGTGGCAGGGGTGATGCTGGGGCTGGCGACGGGTGTTTCCTATTACCCGCTGTTTCTGTTGCCGTTGTGGCTGAGTTTTTACTGGGAGACACGGGTTGCGCGGTTTGTCACCGGGTATCTGCTTGCGATCGCGGTTTGTGTGGGAGGGCTGGTCTTTACCAGCGAAAGTGGCGGGCATTTTTTTCAACAACTGCAGGCGATGTTCGGATTCTGGTTGCCGCGGATGGACAGGAGTCTGTTGCAGGGCATCTGGGTTCTGGGATGGGACCCGTGGTTCCGCGTCCCGGTGCTGGTTGCGTTTGTCGTGTTATCCGTTTCGTTTGTATTCTGGCCGGCAGAAAAAAACCTCGGGACGCTGATTGCGTATACCAGCGCTGTGATGATCGCCGTTCAGTTCTGGCACGGCTATCAGGGTGGGACTTTTATGGCCTGGTATCTGCCGCTGGTGCTGGCGACCATGTTTCGCCCCAACCTGAGTGACCGCATGGCGATGACGCAGACATCGCCCTGGCGAAAAAAATTCCGTGTCGATTCCGCGCAGCGAATTTCACCCGCGGCGTAAGAACGCTGGTCGGCGCCACGCTCCCGTTGCGAAAATCACGTTCGCCGATGGGGAGAGCCGGGTAGGCCGCACCCGCAAAACGCTGTTTCACCCCGTTTTCCGGCGGCATTCTGTTTACGTTCGTCATAACTGCAACCCCGCTGATGCCGGGGCTGCAGGCCGGTCGAAGCAAGACGGTGGGGCATGGTTGGCCCCGGCCGCGACCAGGGGAGCATGACGATGAAACGGTTTTTGACGACGGCGGGATTGGGAGCGATTCTCGCGATGGGAGCCTGGGCGCTGTATCACCGCGACCAGATCAGCAGCCTGGACGATGCCCTGAAACTGGCCGGCGAGCAATTTTCCGTACCGTTGTCCAGCAGCAGTCCCGACCCCGAATCGCCGTTTGCCCCCGGCGGTGGAGTTCCAGCCCAGTTGTCAGGATGGAGCCAGCCGGTCCCGCCAGACCGTCTGCGAATCGCAACCTTCAACATCCAGGCCCTCGGCAAAAGCAAGGCCGCCCGGCCCACGGTGATGAACCATCTGTTGCAGATCCTGTCGCGTTTCGACGTGATTGCGATTCAGGAAATTCGCGACCAGGACCAGGTTGTCCTGCCGGCCCTGGTGCAACAGCTGAATCAGGCGACCGGCCGGCAATACCGTCTGGCAGCCAGTCCGCCAGCAGGGAGAAGCGACCAGTATCGCGAGCAGTCGGCGTTCGTATTTGACCTGTTGCGGGTTCGCCTCGATGACGCCATGGCCTATTCCGTTCAGGATCCGGAACAGGTTCTGATTCGCCCGCCGTATGTGGGCTGGTTCCGGGCGGCCACCCCGCATCCCGGGCAGGCGTTCACGTTCTCGCTGGTCAACATGCACCTCGATTCCCGGCGGCCGGAAGAAGAGCTGAACTTCCTGCGGGAGATTTTTCGCCAGGTGCGGATGGACGGCCGGGGAGAAGACGACGTGATCATCGTGGGCGATTTCAACGCCGGCGACAGGTTGCTGGAAGCGTCGACGCGGCACCTGCAGCTGACGCGCGTGGTTCAGGGCGGATTCACCAACACGCGGGGGACCAGCCAGTACGACAACATCCTGTTCGACTCGCTGGCGACGAGCGAATTTCTGGGGCAGGGGGGAGTGTTTGACTTTCTGAAAAACCTGAATCTGACTCTGGATGAGGCCCTCGAGATTTCTGACCACATGCCGGTCTGGGCAGATTTTTCGGTGCTGGAAGGTGGCCCCCAGAGTGGCTCTCTCCGTCATGCCCAGCAGAGCACCCCCGGACAGAAGCAGCAGTTGCCGCTGCGGTAACGGTCCATCCATCAGTTCGAACAACAAACGGGCGCCGATCCAGCCAGTCACACCACAGGAAATTCCGGTTGTTCTGGGTGGGATTCTTGTGCAGGCCTCAACTTCTGGCCATTTCCGACTGCTCGGCCAACAGTCTCTTCTGATAGCGGTTCTGGGCCAGATCGACAATCACCATGACTCCCAGCACAAAATAAAAGGTACTTTTGGCCATCGGTTCGACCGGGTGATTCCAGAAAGTCAGGTGAGCCAGGTGGCCACCTTCGCCCAGCAACATGATCCCGACCAGCAACAGGATGAACAGCCCGAGGACTTCGTACATCCGGTTTTTTTTCAGGAAATCGGAAACGCGGTCGGCCACCAGCACCATCATCACACCGCCGATCACGATTGCCAGTCCCATCACAATCCAGTTTTTGGTCAGGGCGATCGCGCTGAGAATGGAATCAAAAGAAAACACCAGGTTCATCAGGACGATCCAGAAAATGGCTGCACCGCGCGACCGTCTCGGTTTCTCGTCCTGCCGGTGGTGCAGGTCCGGCAGCGAAATCATGTGGAAAATTTCCTTAATCGCCGTGTAGACAATAAACACTCCACCGGCCAGCACAATGATGGCGTGAAAATTGAAATCGCCCGTGCAGTAACCGGTGAAGGGGATCGCAAAGACAGGCGCCTGCAAATACTGGATCGCGAGCAGAATGACCAGCAACAGCACGATCCGGAAAACGATGGCCAGCAGAATTCCGGTTTTTCGCACTTGCGCCTGCTGGTCTTCGGCCACCCGTTTCGACTCGATGGCGATGTACAGCAGGTTGTCAAACCCGAGAACGGTTTGCAAAAACAGCAACATCAGCAGCGTGAAGACTCCGTGCAGCGAAAACAGGTCCTGAAACATCTCGGCCATGGTCGTATCGTTCCGGGGTTGAAGCTGGTAAATCCCATGCACAGCAGCACGCTGCAAAAACAGACTTATGCCGCCAGGTCACTGTTCCACCAACCCCGCAACCCCTAAGGGAAAGTCTGCCACAGCCAGCAAACCGCATGGG
>JBGSVU010000516.1:0-2689 GCA_041752775.1 Pirellulaceae bacterium
CCACTGTCACAGGCAACGGCACATGTTCCAGGTGGTCAGGGTGGTTTTGCCGGACTGGTCGGCGATTTTCTCGCCAATACCAACCAGGACCAGGTCGCCAGCGGCCAGGCCGTCAACGATCTGGCCATGGGGCGGAATGACAATGTCCAGGATGTCGTGCTGGCGGTGGCCAATGCCGAAATGTCGTTCCAGATGTTTATGGAAATCCGCAACAAGGTGATCGATGCGTGGAATGAACTGATGCGGATGCAGTTCTGATTCGCGGCGAACTCATTTTTTTTCAGTCCTGCAATTTTTCAAAAAAAAGACATACCACGATGGGCGGCGTCAAAAATTTCTCTGACCAGCTTGTCTCGATCTGGCAAGGCAGTACGCCTGCGGCCCGCATCGGCCTGATCCTGCTGGCGCTGCTCTGTACGGGCATCGTCGGCGGAGTCGGGTACTGGTCGATGCAGCCCTACTACGTGACGCTCGCCAGCGACCTCGATCCGGAGACGATGTCCAGCCTCGTTGCCGAACTTGACCGGTCCAACATCGCCTACGAGATTCGCGGCGCGGGCAGCAGTCTTGCGGTCGACAAACGGGAATGGTCGCGGGCCCAGATGCTGGCCAAATCCCGCGGGGTTTCCACCAGTTCTGCCGGGACCCCCGAGTCGCTTTCACCACTCGACAACCCGCTGAATCTCCAGTCGGTACAGCGGCGCAACCTCGAAAACTCCCTCGCCAACTCCATTCGCCGCTACAAATTTGTCGAAGACGCCGTCGTGCACCTGAACCAGCCCGAACGCCAGGCCTTCGTCCGCAATCGCGAACAACCTTCTGCCAGTGTCGTGTTGACGCTGCGGCGCAATGAACGGTTCAGCGATGTCCAGGCGGCTACCATCGCCGCACTGGTCGCCGGCAGCGTCCAGGGGCTGACCCCCCAGCGCGTCACGATCACCGACAGCAACGGCAACAACTATACCGTCCCCGACGGGCACCTGGCCGGACTCAGCCACCAGGAAGAATACCGCTACATGCGGGAACAGGAACTGGCCAGCCGGGCACACAGCATGCTCGCAAAGTACGTCGGCCACGAAAACATCGTTGTTCAGGTTACCGCAGATTTCTCCTTTCCCGACGCGGAAACCAGCATCGTCACCTTCGATCCCAAGAACAAGGTCGTGATCAGCGAAGACATCCAGTCCTCAACTGATACCGCCGCTGATCCCTATGCCCTCGGTACCCCCCCCGCCAATGGAGCCAGCGGCGGAGCCGGACCCGCCGGCATGGCCTCCAACATCGGCAATCAGGGACTGGCCGCCGGATCAAAAACCGTAACTTCCAAGACGGAAAACACCAACGCGGTTTACGAAAACTCCAAAACCACTTCGGTCCAGCGCGAACGCACACCGCGAATGAACCTGATGACCGTTTCGGTCCTGGGCAACACCAAAGTCCTCGAGGACGCCTCGGGCACGATTCCCGCCGCCACCAAAACCAGCATCGAAAATGTCGTCAAACAGGCGATCGGCTTTGTCGATGACCGCGACCTGATCACGGTCGAGTTTTTTCCTTTTGCCGACCTCGGCGGCGAAGAACAGACGCCGACTTCGGCCATTCCATGGGAACAAATCACGGAAATCCTTCGCAACGTCTCCCTCGCGGTCGGTGCCCTCGTCGCCCTGGTCGTCGCGTGGTTGCTGCTGGGTCGCATGAAACCGGCACCGCTCGACAATGCCGCCGGATCGGCTGCGGCCGGTGCCGTCCGGCTGGAACAGCTGGGCAAACTGGTCGACGAAAACCCCGAAGTCTTTTCGCGGATCGTCGCGGCCTGGGCCATCTCCACCGCGGATCAGTCCCCGGACGCCGAGTCCTCTTTTAGTTCCAGCAGAAAAGAGGCCGCCTGAGAAAAGCCCACTTTCGCTCGCCGCATTATCCCCCGGACCCGTTTTCATTTTCACAAGTCCATGACCACCACACTTTTTTCCGCCGACGAAAAACTGGGGCTGCTGCTGTTCCTGCTGGGCGAGAATGCGATCCAGTCCGGAACCGCGGCGCTGCCGGCCGCGCGCGCCACCACCGTGCGCCGATTCGTCGACGAATTGAAGCAGGACCCGCCCTCGGCCGATGAAGTCGATTTCGTGCTGGACGATTTTGAAAAATATTTCCGCTTTGCCCTCAACACCCTCGGCGTTTCTGAAAAAGGCCAGGACGGAAAATCCGGCGGTGGCTCTGAAGCGACAGCTCCGACCATTATCAATTTTCGCTCCGTCCAGGCGGGCGAGGACACTGCGGCGGATCTTGCACGTCTGGACGCGTGGCAAATCGCAACCGCGCTGTCCGCGGACCAGCCCCGCACGATTGCTCTGGTCCTTTCGCAACTGCCATCGGACGTGGCCGGTCGCGTGCTGGAATGTCTGCCTGATGCCCAGCGCGAAGTCGCCTTTGTGGAAATGAGCACGCCTCCCAATGTGCCCCAGGCGGTGCTGCAAATGCTGCTGCGGGCTACGTTCCAGAAGGCCAACCAGATTCGCCAGCGCCGCAGTGAAGTCGACCATACCGAAAAAATGGTGGAGCTGGTGCGTTCCCTCCCCAAACTGGTTCGCAAGGAACTGATGGCCAAACTGGTCGAATCGGACGAGCAGTTCGCCAATGCCGTACGGGAAAAAATGTACCGCTTCAATGACATATTGCGGCTGGACGATCG
>JBGSVU010000517.1:0-4736 GCA_041752775.1 Pirellulaceae bacterium
GCTGTCTCCGTCGGGAGGAGGCAATTCGCCCTGGTTGCGCTCGTTCAGCCCTTCCGATTTTGGCGCGATCATGTCGTCGGGGCGTTTCAGTGGCTCGCGCTCCGGAGCCACCAGATTGGAATCTGCCAGCGGTCCCACACCCGCCATGTTCGGGTCGGAAAATACGGAACCGACGCGACCATATTCCGGATCCGCCCGCTGAATGCGGCCGCCGCCTTCGTAACCCGGATAGAAATAGTCGTAAGGCCCGCAGCACATCGCGCACCCCAGACTGGCGACGATGGGAGGAGCGGCAACGATGGCAAGGAGTGCCAGTTTTTGGCGGCGGGCAGTTTTCATAATCGATTCCTGCGATGACTGATGTGTCTTGTTCCTGATTCGGAGATCATCGGGCAACCGGTTTCACAACCGAAATCTGTCACCCTCATGCTGATCCATGGTGAAATCGTTAGGGCTACTGGTTTCCGGAGGGTGTCATTCGGATGCTGGCACGGACTCCATCACCATTCTCCGACGGATTCGCCAATCCAAAGCGGTTCCAGTCCACGTTCTCTGTCGAGGCATGGCTATTTGATGGTGTGGCGTTGCCCGCAGCGTCGTTGCTGGATGGAACAGGCGCCGTCAACCGGTCGAATTTTGGCTGGCTTCGCTCGAGGGCTGCATCCAGCGAAGGACTGGGCCGCATCGCTGCAGGTTGTTGCACCTGGTAACTGGCCTGTATCACGGCGGGATCATGGACCGGGTTGTTCGAGGGAGTCGAGGATCCGAGCGGCGGGCCTGGAATGTTATAGGAGTCCGTGGTCCCCATCGGTGGCAGGCCGGGCTGGTACATCCGGGAATCGTCGAGAGCGGGAAATGTATCTTCCGGGTAAATCACTTCGCCGGGAGTCATTTCGCCCTGAATCGCACCATTGTTGGTGGCGGGGATCGGCATCGTGCTCGCGGCACCCGCTCCCGTGGTTCCGGCGGTTGGCCAGACAGGCCCGGTACTGATTACTTCGGGGCGGCTCCATCCGTAGTTCATGGGTCGGCTGGCTCCACGACGGCGTGCATTTTCCGAGGCGTCGAGGTAGGCCTTGCCCGTCCAGCGTCCTTCAGTGAAATCGATAGAGTTGTAGGCGAGCGTAGTGCCTTTGCGGCGATGGATCAAGGCGATGACTTTGTTGTATTCACACAGTGCATTGTAAAAAGAACCTTCGGCCTGGGCTCTGCGGCGCTGGGCATCGAGGGCCACGTCCAGCGTTTCGACTCCGGCATTTCGCAGTTCCTCAAAGTGGCGCCATTCGACTTCGGCGTCCGCCCACTGGTTGAATGCCGATTTCATCAACTCCCGTTGTGCGTCGAGAGCCTGAAACGCATTGGAAAGCTCCCGCGTCACGTCCAGCTCCATGTCCTCCAGACGGGCGTGTTCGCGAGCCAGTTTCAGCTGGGCATTCCGCACGTTGGCCAGCTCGCGGCGAAAACCAACAGGCATGCCATAGCTCAAACCGAGCTGTGCTTCCTGAAAGTCGCCTTCCCACAGCCCGTCCCACGCACCGCTGCCGGGATTGGGGAAATTGGGAGCCCCATCCTGGTCGGTGGCATATTTTTGTCCCAGACCGAGCATGCGGTACAGACCCGTCACATTCAATTCCGGCAACAGGCCGTTTTTGGAATAGGCCAGGGCCAGTTCCCGTTTCTTCAGCTCCCAGCGTTCCTGCCGCAGTTCCGGTCTGTAAGTCAACGCTTCGTCCAGCGCCGCACACCATTCGAATTCGACAGGAGCCAGCACTGGTTCGTCGATGGGGCGGAGGATTTGTCCGTCGGTCGTGGCAATCCCCATCAGGAAACGCAGGCTGCTTTCGGCCGTCAGCAGGTTGTTGAATGACTCAATCACCTGACTGTCGAAAAAGTGGTACTGGTTACTCGCCTGGGCGACCTGCTGGATGTTGACGTCGGCACCTTCGTTGTACTGGTCGTGAACGATCCGCCAGGTTTCCAGGGCTGCGTTTCGTCCGGCTTTGGCCGCTTCCAGGTTGCGGTAGGCACAGTTCAGGTCCCAGTAGCGGATTTCCACGTTGGTCACCATGTTCTGCAACTGGGCCTCAAGGTTGGCCAGTTCCTGGTCGGTGCCGATCCGTGAGATCACGACGGGCATCCGGTTGATAAAAGCTCCCCGTCCGCGCAACAAGGGCTGGCGGACTTCGAATTCCAGGGCCGTGCGCCACCAGCTGGGCAACACCTGAAATCCGGGTGCAATCGGATCGCTGGCCAGCGGGATGTTGTTCGCGGTGTAAACATTGACGTTGCGGGCCAACAGCTGGGTACCCGATGCGGTTTTCTTGGCAAACTCGGTTTGAAACTGGACGGTGTCCTGCTGGAAGTTCGTCCGGTCGATCGGAGTCGTATTCGAAACGTTGCGGGGCTGGTCGGATTTGTCCCAGAACAGACGGCTGGTCAGTTGCGTGTCGAACTCCGCCAGAGCCGATTCCACGCCCTGGTTGGTTTCCAGGCCGGTGTTGGTCGTGATTCCGCCGGGCGAAGACAACTGGCCGGGCGTACCGATGAACCCGGGTTCGGTTTCGCGAACAGCGACGTTATAAAAAGTTCCCGCTCCGGCTGGTCCGTTAACGAGATTGTCGATGCCTGGCGAAACGCGCGACCCCTGAAGGCTGGGTGTGCCATATCCGCGGATGACTTTGCTGTTCTGCAGCGCAATCCCGACGCATTCTTCCAGCGAAAGATCAAAGAACGACCGGAACTCGGGATCGATCACGGTGACTGGCGGCTGGCACTGGTTGACTTCAGCCAGCGCCGCCGGATTGACGTCCGGATATTCGATCTGTGTCGCCTGGTCGATGTAATACGACAGATCACCGGTGTCATTGAGATACATCGGTTTGGTCGGATAACAACCGCTGAATGCAACAGCCAGACAGCCGAGCAGGGCGAGCTTACGCAAGGGGCAACAACTCATCGGATTTCCATATCCAGCAGAGTTCATGGAAACTGAAACCGGATTGTCCGGCGCCAGTCCAGCCGGACCAACAGGTGATTCGGCTGATCAAATTGTGTTTCCCCCCGACGTTTCTGTTCCAACCTGGGCCGTGGCGCAGGCTGGAACAGAGAACGTCTTGGATTGGTATCGTCCCCCCAACCATTAAACTTTGACCAATCGGAAAATTCTGCCAGGCCCTGCCGGAATTGCCAGCAGATGTTCGAAAGCATTCGGCTTGCCAGTGGCCCTTGGCGGAGTAAGCCACAGGCCTGCGAGGCCGTTTGAGTCGGGGTAACGGTTCGTGAGTCGGCTTCGAAGGGCGGAAATACCCCAAACTCGCGATCTTTTCGGGTCGGTTAGGGGTTGCTGGACGGCGTGCAGGCAGTTGCCCCAACCGTTTGGCAGATCCGGACCAGCCGTAGTGCATCAGATTCCGATTTCAATATTGGAAACTGGGAGCTTT
This sequence comes from Pirellulaceae bacterium, assembly GCA_041752775.1. Taxonomy (GTDB): domain Bacteria; phylum Planctomycetota; class Planctomycetia; order Pirellulales; family Pirellulaceae; genus BJ22. The sequence goes on from JBGSVU010000517.1 coordinate 3,441, forward strand.
TGCGGATGATTCACCCAATGGGGTAGGCCATGCAGTGGGATAGGCCATAACCGGCAAGTTTGCCAATATGTCGAATCAACCCATGGTCGCGGCCCGGGGCCGATTCGGGTTGTTTGCGGATTTCGTCCCGGGATCGGGCGGCACTTTTAAAATTTTTCAGGGAGCCGACTGGAGTGGCAAAATTTTCGGTTATTCTCGCGGCGGCGGGACAGAGCAGCCGTTTCCGCGATCCTCACCATAAGAAGCCGTTCGCGCTGTTGGAACAGAAACCGGTTTGGCTTTATTCCGCTGAAAAATTCCTCGCCCGCAACGATGTCCGGCAGCTGATCATGGTCCTCGCACAGGAAGACCGGGACGGTTTTCTGTCCAGTTTCTCTGCCAATATTGCCGTCTTGGGTATCGATCTGGTGAATGGTGGCGCCCAGCGGCACGAGTCGGTCCTGAACGGAATGTGTGCGGTGCGTCCGGAATGTGATTTCGTGGCCGTGCACGATGCGGCCCGTCCGGTACTGACGGACGACATGATTGAGGCCTGCTTCTCCGCTGCAGTAAACTCTGGCGCGGCGATTCCGGCGATTCCTGTTACCAGCACCCTCAAGCGGTCACCGGATGGCAGATCGGTTGAGGCCACAGTTGAACGTGCGGGATTATACATGGCCCAGACACCCCAGGTTTTTCGCCGCGACTGGCTGGAGTCCGCCTACCAGCAGCTGGGGACACTGGTCCCCACCGACGAGGCGCAAGTCATGGAACATGCCGGACACCCTGTGACGATTGTCGAGGGGTCACCGATGAACATCAAAATCACGACCCGACAAGACCTGCGACTGGCCGCGGCCTGTCTGAAATCGTTGCCGGCACCGAAGTTCGACGCCAGACCTCACCCCTTTGCCGACGACAATCTCTGGCGATAGTCTGAATGTGGCGGATTGAGGATTTGGCTGATGCGTCAGGCCTGATCCGGGCCATGGAAACGGTTCCCAAAGCGGGAGAGTAGGCCGTATCGCCGGTAGCAGTTCACGCTTCGGGGTCTGACGCGTTTTTCGGCCGGTTTACTTACAATCAGGTCACCCATGCACCGCCGAAGAACGGGTCCGACCCCCCAAAACATGGACCATGTGTTGTCGACCCGAGAACGCGTACCGCCGCCGGTTCCGCGGGAATGCATGAAAAAGAATTTGCGGCAATCGACAGAAACAACTGCTGGAATCAGCGTTTGGCCGGCAATGAGTTGCGATCGTTAAAGAAATCCACGCTTTGGAATATTGGAATCAACCCACCCTATGAATGTTGCCG
>JBGSVU010000518.1:0-6470 GCA_041752775.1 Pirellulaceae bacterium
TAACTGGATTTACAACTGGAGCGCCCATACAACCAAGCCCTGAATAAAAAATGAAATTGTGCCTATTCTTCCGGAACGCGATGGACGCCGGACCCACAACAGACCGCCACCCGAACCGAAATGCCCCTGGACAAGATTCGATTATGCACGGGGCGCGGGGATCGTTCAAGTTGAAAAATCGGCGTTTTTTGCCAGATTGGCGATTTGTTCCTTTTCCGCCAAAATCTGTTGCCCGACTGGACTTTTCAAAATAGCCGGTTAAACCCGTTCAAAGCCGCCACCCGGTAGGCTTCGGCCATCGTCGGATAATTGAACGTCGTATCCATGAAATACCGCAGCGAATTGCCATCTCCGGGCTGGGCCATCACCGCCTGGCCAATGTGGATGATTTCCGAAGCGTTGGCCCCGAAACAGTGAACCCCCAGAATTTGCAGGTTTTCCCGGTGAAACAGGATTTTCAGGACGCCCGTGGTATTGCCGGTTATCTGGGCTCGGGCAATACTGCGGAAATTGGCCACCCCCACTTCATAGGGCGTCCGCGCCGCCGTCAACTGCCGCTCCGTCTGGCCGATCGAGCTGATCTCCGGGCTGGTGTAAATCCCTGACGGAATACTGTCCAGGGGTGCCGGTTTCTCGTCCAGCCCCAGAATTTTTCTCGCCGCGGTTCGGCCCTGGGTGTAGGCCGCACTGGCCAGCGACGGAAATCCAACCACGTCGCCGACCGCAAAAATCCCCGGCACGGACGTTTCCCCATACGCGTTGACCTGCAGGTAGCCCCGACTGTCGGCCGCCAACCCTGCCGCCTCCAGCCCCAGCCGATCTGTGTTCCCCGTCCGGCCCGCCGCCCACAACAACACGTCCGATTTGATCTGCTTGCCACTTTCCAGGTTGAGAATCACGCCGTCGTCCATGCCCGTGATGGAACTGTAAATCTCGTTGTGGCGAATCACGACTCCGCGCTCGCGCAAATGATAACTGAGGGCATCAGAAATCTCGTCGTCGAGAAAATCGAGCAGCCGGTCGCGCGAATTGACCAGGTTGATCTTCACTTCCAGATTGCGAAACATCGAAGCGTATTCGCAACCGACCACCCCCGCCCCATAAACGGTAATTGAATGGGGCCGCTCTTTCAAACCCAGAATCGTGTCACTGTCAAAAATCCGGGGATGGGCAAAATCGACGTTGGCCGGACGATAGGGCCGTGACCCGACCGCGATCACAATCGCATCGGCCGTGTAGTCATCGCCGCCCACGGTGATGGCACCCGGGCCGGTCAGCCGCGCCTCGCCAGTCACCAGTTTCACATCGTTGCGCACGTAAAAATTGTGCCGCAGCGCCACCTGGCTGTTGATCACCGACTGGGCGTTCCGCGCCAGGTCCGCCACGGTGACATGCGAGATTTCGCAGTTTTTCAGCAACGGATTGCGGAGGGCATCCGTCAAATTCAGAATTGCCGTCCGCAACGCCTTGCTCGGTATCGTGCCCCAATGCGTGCATCCGCCACCGATCAGGCTGTGTTTTTCCGCGACCAGGACCCGCCGACCGGCCTTGGCCAGCTGCATCGCGGCCCCTTCGCCGCCCGGTCCGGTTCCAATCACGATCGCGTCAAAATGCTGGCTCATCCCGTTTCCCAAATCGTTTCAAACCGAGGAATTCACAGTCCGCATCTGACCGGCCCGCCGTCATTTCGACCAGTGCCTCGCCCAGCACGGGTGCGAACTTGAATCCGTGACCAGACAAACCCGCGGCGAAAAAAATGTTCCGTTCTCCCGGCAGCCGGTCGACCAGAAAATGCTGGTCGGGTGACATCGTGTACATGCAAACCGAGCCAAACGAAAACTGGATTTTCCGGAAACGGAACCAGCGCTGCATGAACGCTTCGACCTGGACCCGGTCTCCCATTTCTATCGTTCGGTTCAAATGGTCGGGCGAATCCACAACGTCACCATTTCCATGGCGGGCAACTTTCATCCCCAGATGGTCCAGGCCGGGCAACCCGTAAAAGCAGCTTCCTGGGCCTTCATCGACCAGCCAGCAAAACCCGCCTGCGTTCAAATTCATCAGCGGCGAATCGGCATGAAACCACAATTGCGGCACACGCTGGACCTGCAGGGCAGGCAGTTGCGAATCGGACTGGCCCGAATTCAGGACCGCCGCGCTCCAGGATCCGCAGGCAAAAATCACCGACCGCGCGGAAATCGTTCCACCTTTCGTTCGCAACTCAACACTGCCGTCGCCGAGGGAGTCCCAACCCTCCAGCGGTGAGTCCACCGCGATTTTCCCACCGGATTCCCGGGCCAGTTTCAGCATCGCAGCGACACATTTCTCGACCCTCAGCAACCCGGCTCCCGGTTCGAACAACCCCACACAGTCCGCCGGCACACGCCACCAGTTCCAGCGGTTTTCGATCTCGTCGGCCGCGAACCGTTCGACCGGAATATCATGCAGAGCGGAACTGGACTGAACGCCACGGATGACTTCGGAATCGGGGCGGCCGATCTGCAGCAAACCACACTGCGTCATCAGTGTGACTCCCGCCGCTGCTTCGATTTCGCGCCAGGCGGTCATGGAACGCCGCGCCATCGGCACGTAGTCGGGATGCTCGAAATAGGCCTGGCGGATAATGCGCGACTGGCCGTGCGAGCTGCCGAGGTTGTGCGCCGCACCGAACTGTTCGATGCCCACAACGGAAATTCCCCGCCGCGCTGCCGCCAGCAGGGCCGCGCTGCCGACCGCTCCCAGTCCCACCACCGCCAATTCGTATTGCACGCAGTCTCTCCAATCCAACGTGACGGCCGCCCGTGATTCGGTGCCGCGCGCCTGCCGGCGGACAGCGCCGCCTACTCGCTACTGCCAGTTCGGTGTCGGCGGACGGTACTGCTCCGGATCGATCGTTTTGAACCATTCGATCGTCCTGTTCAGCCCCTCGCGCAGCGGTACTTTCGGTTCCCACTTGAGGTACTTTTTCGCCAGGGTGATGTCGGGTTGGCGCCGGGTTGGGTCGTCGGGCGGCAGCGGTTTTTCAACCAGTTTGGACCGGCTGCCCGTCAGTTCGATGGTCATTTCGGCCAGTTCGCGAATGGTGTATTCGCCCGGATTGCCGATATTGACCGGAAAACTCACTTCGTCGGGAGCGGCCATCAGCCGGATAAAGCCCTCCACGAGGTCGTCGCGAAAACAAAATGAGCGGGTTTGCGAGCCGTCGCCAAAAATCGTGATGTCCTCGCCCTTCAGCGCCTGGCGGATGAAGTTTGAAACGACGCGTCCGTCGAACGGATGCATGCGGGGGCCGTAGGTATTGAAAATCCGGCAAATGCGAATCTTCAGCCTGTGCTGGCGGTTGTAATCCATGAACAGCGTTTCGGCAGCGCGTTTGCCTTCGTCGTAACAGGCCCGCACGCCGATCGGATTGACGCAGCCGCGGTACGATTCGGGTTGCGGGTGGACTTCCGGATCGCCGTAAACTTCGCTGGTCGAGGCCTGAAAAATCTTGGCGTTACAGCGTTTCGCCATTCCCAGCAGATTGATCGAGCCAATCACGCTGGTCTTCATCGTCTTGATCGGATTGTACTGGTAGTGGCCTGGTGCGGCGGGGCAGGCGAGGTTGTAGATCTCGTCGACTTCCAGATGGATCGGGTAGACGATGTCATGCCGGATCAGTTCAAAATTGGGTTTGTCGAGCAGATGCGCGACGTTGATTTTCTGACTGGTGAAGAAATTGTCCAGGCAGATCACATCATGCCCTTCGCCGACCAGGCGTTCGCACAAATGGGAACCGAGGAAACCCGCACCGCCCGCCACCACAATCCGCTTTGACTCAGACACACTCGCCCCAAACCTGGATGAACTTGAAAATGGATGAACTGGAAATAGCCATTGTTTTCCGGAAAAACGGTGCGGCGCAAGCCGTCCGGTGATTCTTGCCGGAGGGCTCGCGCCCTTCCGCTACACACCCGTACCGGAGGACTGGCGCCCTTCCGCTACAACCCCAAACATACGGAAACGGCATTGGACCCGTGCCCTTGCAAGCCGGCCATTGTAGTTGCTGCAGCCGATTTGTTGAACGCCGCCAGATTCTGACGGCTGTTACCCCGCGTCGGGAATTGCCCGCGAGGGACCGGATTTCGGTGAGCGATCAATCCTGGCACGGATCATTCCACGCTATAATCGGAATCCACGGCCACTCGTCTGCCAACCGTCCATGTTTTTGAGGATTTGTTCGATGAACCGTATTGCAACCTGTCTGTTGCTGGTCAGCCTGGCTGGAACGTTTCTGGCATCCCTGACTGGCGCCCAGGAAAAAACTGCAGACCCGTTGTCCGGAAAAGAACAGTCCGCCGCCGGCCCGGAAAAATCCCCGCAGGAGAATGCGGACAAAACTGCCGACGCCCGGCCACTTCGGATTGTTTTTCTGGCCGGCCGCCCAAGTCATGGTTATGGTGCCCACGAACATTTTGCCGGATGCCGCTTGCTCGCAACCCGGTTGCAGGAAGGGATGCCGGGGATCGAAACCGAAGTCCTGAAATACGAGTGGCCTGATGAAACCGCTTTTGAGAACTGCGACGCGATCGTGATGTATTGCGATGGCGGTGCGGGTCACCCCGCCAACGGGCACCTCGACCTGATCGACCGGCTCTCGGCCCGTGGCGTTGGCATTGTCTGTCTGCATTACGGAGTCGAAGTTCCCGCCGGAAAGTCGGGCGAAAAGTTTCTCGACTGGATTGGCGGCTATTTCGAAGCGGACTGGTCGGTCAATCCGCACTGGACAGCCCGTTTTGAGACACTTCCCGAGCACCCCATCACCCGCGGTGTGCGGCCCTTTGCGATCCAGGACGAATGGTATTTCCATATGCGATTCCGCGAAGGGATGGCTGGCGTGACCCCGATTTTGTCTGCCATCGCCCCTGAGGAAACCATGTCACGCGGCGATGGACCTCACAGCGGCAACCCCTATGTCCGCAAGGAAGTCGCCGAAGGGATTCCGCAGATCACGGCCTGGGCCAGCGAACGGCCCGACGGCGGTCGCGGATTCGGTTTCACCGGCGGGCATGACCACTGGAACTGGGGCGACGAGAACTTTCGCAAGGTTGTGCTGAACGCCATCGTCTGGACCGCGGGAGGCGAAGTCCCGGCGGATGGCGTCCCGAGCCTGATGGCTGCTTCGCTCGATGAATTGAAAGAAAACCAGGACGAAGACGCACCTGAAAAATACGACTGGGATACCGCCAAATCGAGGATGAGCCCGGCCGGGAAAGAGCCAAAACAGTGATCCAGGATGAAAGCCCCGACCGGGCTGGCGCGGCAAGGCCGGGCTGGCGCGGCAACACCGGCTGTCGCGGTGGTAGCAGATTATCGCGGTGAGATCGGGGAAAGCGTGTTGCTCGCGGTGGATCCGTCCGGGCGTTCTGCGGTGGGGCCGCGAAAGTCGATGAACAACAGCGCGTCGGCGCGGGAGTGGTTCGGGTCCAGCAGGCCACCGAGGGGGCGGTTGACGTTTTCGGCACTGGGCAGCGCCACAACGCCGCAGCTGAGGACCAGGACCTGATCGACGGGCCAGCGAATGCGTTCCTCCAGCCGCCAGGAAACGATCTGGGGAATTTGCAGGTTGATTTTCTGGGTTTGGCCGGCGGGATTCTGGACGGGGACGGCGACGCTGGTTCGTTTTTCGATTTGATCGACGCTGCACTCGACGGCCACTTCGATCGTGCGGCCATCGACTGAGGTCAGGGGAGACAGGCCGATGGAGTAGCCTTCGTTGAACTGGGTCAGGACGGGCTGGTAACCGGCACCCTGACCGGGGGTCCACTGAATGGCACGAATGAATTGTTCGGGAGTCCGCCGCTCGAGGCTGAACTCCTGTCCGTCGTGGATGATCGAGCGACCGGAGGCGTGGGACCGGAAATCATTGCGGGAAGAAATCTGGCTGATGATTCGCGCGGCGTTTTCCTTGCTCACCACCCAGGCTTCGACGCCGGGGCTGTTGACGTTGACCGGTTGCATCATGGGCAGGGCCGTAGAGCGCCAGTTGGGGCTGGCGACGGTGTAAAGTCCCAGTTCGATAACCTGGGGCTGGGCCTGGCCATGGACGAAACGGTCGAGGAGGGGGCGAATCTGGTTGTGGATTTCCGGGGTGTGATAGACGAACAGCTTGTCGCGGGTGGCATTGAGAAAACCAAAGGGCTGGTGAAACCACATGTCTTTGCCGGTTTGGCGCAACAGCCAGTCGACGAGCGATTTTTCAGGTGTTTCGGTTCCGGTGACGCGGGAGGTATAAGGCTGGATGTCATATTCGCGCCAGACCTGTCCGGCGTCGCTGGGCAGGCTGTCGAAGGTTTTTGATACGCGGACGATTTCGGGGGTCGGGGTGGCCTGTTGCTCAGTCCCCGTTGGGGCCGCCGTGTTGCCGCTGCGTGTTTGTTGCCATCCGCTGTTGGCCGGAGCTGCTGTGGGCAGCGCGGCCGGACCGGCTG
>JBGSVU010000519.1:0-15839 GCA_041752775.1 Pirellulaceae bacterium
GACATCCTGCCCCGAGGTAAAAAACTTCTCCGGCAACTGACGAACGTCCGGAGAAATCACCGGGGCGTGTTCGATAAAATCAACCACCAGCTCGGCGAAGACTTTCGCGACTGCCTGACACAAGCCGAGGCCTGCGCCGATATGGTGCTGGGCGAGATCGGCTGGGAGCAGACCGCATGGGAGCGGATGATCAACGACCTGCGGGCAAAGGCCGCTGCACCGAAACGGAAATCACAACAGACGATTTTGGAAAGGTGAAGGAATGCCGACAGAACCAAACCCCGGACTGAGTATCGACATTGACGGAGGGCCGGTGATTCCACCGCAGACCGCGCGACCGGTCTGCCCGAAGCACTTTTGCAAGATGACCGCTTACGCGACGAAAGAGCAAGTCACGCACTACCGATGCCCGGTCGAGGGATGCTCGTGCACGGACGCCAGGGACCGTGGCGCGAATGCCTTGATTCCGTCCGGGCCGCAGATTTGCCCGCGTTGCGGGGTCGCGTGCGAGGTCGATCACTCGTACCTGTCGCCAGTCCTGGTCCATCTCGAATGCCCGGCCCGCTGCGGGTTCTCGGTGAAAATATCCAAGGTCGTCAACGATCCGCGCCGCCGTCGCCGCTCTCCGGACGACATCATGGACGTCTGACAAAATTTCCGGTTTGTACCAAAGTTTGGTACGGGGAATGGTTCGGCCTTGTGGGCCAGTGCGTGATAATTGCCCGTGACTGGACAGCGTTCCACCGGCCCGGCGTCGGCCGGGTTTTTGACTTGCGACCAAAAACCAGAAAGGACGGTGATCCGATGATCTGGCCTCGCGAAAGCGAGGAACTTTGCGCGGGCGGCCCGGTGTCTGTGTCTCGCCGGGTCGCCTTTTTGACACAACGAGGAACCGATGAAAGAAAAACTATTCTCAGCCATCCGGATCGGCGTTGCGGCACTGGCCGGGATGCTGTTGTCATGGTTGGCCGCCGCTGGATTTGTCAGCGAAGAAACCAACCAGGCCATCGAGACGATCGTCAATGATGTTTCGTTCGTCGTCGGCACGGTGGTCTGGTATTTTCTGGCCCGCCTGGTCGAGAACCATTTCCCGTGGCTGCTGGGATTGTCAACACCGAAGTCGATTGCCCAGACGCCACCGCCGCGTAGTCGTTTCTGATTTTCAGCACACTCCAACGGAGTTTACCCGTGATTCGTTTTCTGATTTCATTTTGCGTCGTGGCCATCATGGCGATTCCCACCGAGGCCCAGTTGTTTCAGAGGGTTCAGCGGACATATCAGCCCGCGTTCCAGAGCTGCCCGGGCGGCGTCTGTCCGGTTCCGATGCAGTTTGTTCGAACACCCGTTGTTCGAACAGTTCCGGCGGTTCAGGTTCGAAGCCCTGTTGTGTTAAATCACCCGATCGTCAATCCGGTGGTCGTGGCGGTGCCGGTGGTTTCGACGGTGGTGAATCCATCGTTCGCTCCGGATCCTGATTCCAGTGAAGTCCAAGCGGCGGCAATCGGCGACACGGCGTTTCATCGGACAGTCAGGAAGGCATCGAGTGCCGAGGTCCGTGCGGGGCGAATGACGCGGTTCCAGCAGGCGAAGCTACTGGGGGCAGTCCGGCTGACGGGAATTGGTGCGGCGACGGAAGAACTTGCTGGCGCTGAAATGGTTACTCAGGGTGCTGCCGTGGACGCTCAAGGGCTTATCGACTGGGAAAATTTTGATCCTGAAAAGTTCGCGGCGCTCATCGAACAGATAATCAAAATCCTGCTCATGTTTGGGATTGGAGCCTGACATGGAACGCGAAATCGGAATCCCGCCTGACCACCAGGTCCACGCTGATCGGGTCTACGCACACGGCACGGTCCCGCCAAAGTGGGATCTGGTGATGCTGAAGATTGCGGAGGTGCATCGGCGCGGCGTCACCGGCAAAGGCGTAAAAATTGCCATCAATGACACGGGCGTCACCAGTCACGATCACCTGCCAGCACCGATTGCCGCAAGGGATTTCACCGGCAGCAGCTCCGGCACTCGCGACCGCAACGGGCACGGGACGCACTGCGCCGGAATTGCCCTGGGTCGTGATGGGCTGGGGGTCGCCCCTGACGCTGATTTGATCGTCGCCAAGGTGCTTGGTGACAGCGGCAGTGGATCGACGACAGGGATCAACAACGGACGGGTTTGGGCGGCGGATCAAGGCGCGGATGTGATCAGTGAATCCCTTGGGGATGGCGGCGGGCCGGATATTCCGGAAGATGTTCGCGCCTACGAAAAGGCATATGAAGCCGGGGCGCTTGTTTGCGTAGCGGCACTGGGCAACGCTGGTTTCAACGGTTCGCGGAATACTATCGGCCGGCCGGGTTCGTACCGGGAATCCATCGGTATCGCGGCAATCAAAGAGGATGGCCGGATTGCGAACTTTTCCAGCGGCGGCAAGCAGGCCGACTACGCAACCCCTGGCCAAAATATAATCAGCTGCAACCTGAACAACGGGTTCGTCGCGATGTCGGGGACCAGCATGGCGACTCCGTTCATGGCCGGTCTGTGTGCGCTGGTCATCCAGTGGCACCGGATGCAGGGCCTGACGCCTCCGAAGGGTTTCGCCGAATGGCGGGCTTACTTCCAGCGGTTCGTGAAGGACGAAGGCACGCCGGGCCATGATCATTCATACGGCTACGGAGTCCCGATGATTCTGGCGGTTTTGGATTCTCTTGTTCCTCCGGGGTGGGTGTGATGAAAAAAGCAGATCCGTTTTCCGTCCTGCTGTTCCTGATCGTCACCGCCATGCTGGCCATCGGGACCGCACTGTACGGACAGGAACCAACCGACGCATTCGGCATTGAAAAACCAGAGATCGTCATCGTCTACAAGGCTCCGGACGTTGAAATGATCAACGCGAACGGGGCGGTATATTTCGCATTCCTGACCGAACCAGTCCCGACCGATGCCGTGCTGATTCCGACTTTGGGGGATCACCAGCGGTGGATTGTTGTCCGGAAAATGGCAGCCGGTGCCGAATCCGTCGCACTCGAACCATACGAAAAGAACAAGTATCTATTCGAGCATTCGGGTGCGGGAAAGTACGAAGTTTCCACGCGGGTCGGCGACGACAAACCAGCATTCGCGTATTTCACCATTGGGCCAAAACCAGACGAGCCGCCGCCAGTTGACGACAGTTTCAGCGACCTGCTGAAAATCGCCCGCGACAACATCCCGCGCGACCAGACCAGCGTTAACGCATTGGGGTCCGCATGGCTGGCTAGAATCAAAGACCTCACAGCCCCTGCGGTCACGCTCGATCAGGCGAAACAGCAGATAGGAAAATCCCGGGCGGATGCGTTGTCCATGATCCGTGACCCTGGGGCGATGGGGTGGAATGCTTTCTTGCTGGCAATCGACCGCTGGTTTTCGACGCAACCAGCGATGGACAAGGCCCGCTACCTGGCTGCCATGACGGCACTGGCGAAAGAGATGGCCAAGTGGTCGACTTTTTGAAAACAGCCTGGCTGGGATTCTTGTCCCTGATTGGGATGAGGAAAACCGCGCAGGATCTGGCGGCAGACCGAATCATTCTCAACTCCGGCGCGGTCAACGACCTGGCCTACAAGCTCGTCGAAAGACTGGAAGAACGGGTCAACGAACTGGAGAAGCGGGAAGACGACTGCCAGAAACGGAGCGACGAACAGCGGGACCAGATTCGGGCGTTGCAAGACCAGAATTATCAGCTGACCAGGCAGGTCACGGATCTGCGTCTGGAAGTCGGCAAGCTCACGGCAGAGTTAAAAGTGGTTTCCGATTCTGCGAAGTAGGGGTGATTCGATGCTGATCGTTGGTGGAGTCGCGGCAATCGCGTTGGTGGTGATTGGGATTCAGCAGTGGATGCACGCGAAAGAACTGCGTGAGGCGTTATCAGAGCGGGATAAAGCGAGGGAAAATTGCGTCAGCCTTCAAGGCAAACTTTACGAGATGCAGTTGAAGGACGCGAAAATGAAAGCGGCAATCAGGACTCTGATGGAAAAACCATGACTGAAAAAATCGAAATCCACCCGGCCCATTTTTTCGACTGCAACCAGTGCGGCGTCGAGAATTTCGTCCGTTCGGTCCAGCCGGTTTTGACAGCGAAAGAACAGGAGGAACTGCGGTCGGAGCATGGCGTGCAGCCGTGGGAGGATGGCCGATATGAAGCGGTGCCGATGACTGTCGAGTGCCGGAACTGCGGGGCGAAGTTCGAGACGCAATTCAATGGGGGTGATGAAGATGAGTGAGCAAAGCAACGGTGGTGATGCCCCCGTCGGATGGGAGGTCGTTCGGCTGCTGGCTGATTACGTTGAGCGGTTGGGCGGAAAGCCAACGGAGCTAAGAAAACCGCAATGAACATCTTTATCCAAGCAGCAAGCCACCACATCGCCACCCCGGCCAATCCGCTGGGCCTGGGATACCGCATCCAATTGGCGGGCGACTACCGGCCAATCGCTGACCACCTCGGCGACCGGGTTGCAGGCCGTCGCGTGTTGTGGCATTTACCACTGGGCTATCCGAAGATGCCGAACAAACAGGAAATCATGCCGTTTGATGAATGGTTCTGGGCACGGACTCTTTGGCCAGCGTTCACCAGCCGAATGGAGGATACGTTCATCGACGCATGCCGGCAGATGCGGGACCGTGGCGCGGAGGAAGTCATTGCCTACATGGGTTCGCTGCCGTCCTGCAATCGAGTGACGGCAAACCTGACAGCACCGGGCCGACTGGATGATGTCAGCCGGATTATCCATGAATGCACGCGGGTTCCGCTGCAGGCCGGTTGTTCGATTGCGTACGACGCGACGGGGGAACTGCCAGCGCCAGAAAAAGACCCGGTGACCGGCGAAGTGCGGCGAAACTGGATCATCGACTACCTGACGATGCAGCAGGCGATTCTTGCCGAGCAAAACCTGAAGGTCTACGTCGAAGCAACGCCGAGTTTCAAGTCAGGCGTGTTCGACAAGTTCCCGTCATTCGTTCTCGATTCGACTTTCACCAAACGGCACATTCAAGGCCAGCCGAATTTCCCGACCGTCGATTCCAAGCAGTGGTACACGCAACCCGTCAACGTGCTGACCACCGATTACTATTTCCGCAACCAAACCGACCAGGAAATCCGCGATACCGTTGACCATTGGAAATCATTCGGCGTCTCCACATTCGCCAACGTGGGATTGATCGACCGCATGATCCCGCGAAAAACAACGTCCATGATGCGGGCTGAAATCGGGTTTGATTGTCCGTGGACCGGCGAACAATGGGAGGCGGTTGCAACGTGAGACTGTTCAGCAGCTCAACTCGATTGATCGGCGATGCTTCGCTCCAGATTCCGATCGGGGCGAAAATGCGGTTTCAGTCTCCGGCAGACGGACAGGCGTTTCGCGTCGGGGCTGGTGACTGGTTCGCCAATTGCCGCATGTACCATTCGTTCGTTGACCTGACTGGCGCGACTCCGACCGCCGATACCGACATCTGGATTTGGTCGTTCGGCCGCGATGTCAACAACCACGTCACACTCCGCTATCTGCCGGGCAGCAAGTCGCTGACGCTGCTTTGGAAACTCGCCAACGTCAATTTGGTCAACTTGGTTCACACCTGGACCCTGCCTTCGAATATCGCCGGTTCGTCGCATTTTTTCATGCGAAAAACTGGCAACACCATCAAATGCGGATTGGCCGCACTGGACCCCGACAATGGCCCAGTGCTGTCGAGCAGCTCCGCAACCTACGGCAGCGGCACACTCAATCTGGACAGCGTGATGTCCACCACGGGCCGGGCGACGATCAATGCCCGCTACCCCGGCGTCACGCCAGACGCGATGGCGATCAGTGACCTGCTGTTCGCCGAATTGGCGGGCGGGTCAACATGGGCTGATGTCGAACTGGACACCGATCAGCAGATTTTGAATTACATGATCGACCCGGACAGACTGACACCGTTCGCCGCCGACTTCGACACGCTGCGGTCTTTCGATTTGTGCAGTTCGGATAATTCCCGCAAACTGCTGACCCACCGCCAGGCGATCACGACCAGCGATAAACTGATTTGCCTGCATTCCGGTCTGGTCCTGTCAGCGTCTCAGGACGCCAGCCCGACAGCCAGCGCGATCGGCTGCCCGCCGTACGCGCCAGCGAGTTCGATTCAGTCGATGCGACCGAGTCCCACCTGCAGACCGATGGCCGTGGCGATCAGCGAAAGTGTTTTCGTGGCGTCGTTTCCGGGCGGCGGGTTTTCGGACAATCAGGATTGCTGGATCGGCGTTTTCGATTCCACCACTGGCCTGATAACCAAACCCGCGATCCCGTTTTTTCAGTCGCATTTTTATCTTGATGCCAGCAACGGCAACGCGGTCACGCCCTACTACGGATGGGGCGGACAGGGCAACGTCGGGGACAACCACACACAGTACGACGTTGCCTACGATTCGATCAACGACAGGCTGATTGTCGCTTCCGCCTACCATGCGAATGTGGTGAGCAACGTTCCGGCCAGCGGTGACGCTCTGTACTTCTGTGGTGCCGTCCAGGTGATTCGGGACAGCGGCGTGACGGTTCAACACCTGCCGTACCCCGGACATGCAACCGCGATCGTCAACACCGCCAACTACGGGGCAATTCTGGTTGATAATGGCGTCGGCTATCTGTCGGTCCGTGGCGGCGATACCGGGACCGGGGTCTGGCGGATCATTCGGATTGCAGCAGACGACACGCTGACTTCCGTCGATGTCACGCGGTCGGCATCCAGCGACCCCGTTGAAGCGATTATTCCAGACGGTCTGGTTGCGGTCGGAGGCAGAATCATCGCCACCGCTTCACCGCGAATTGCCACCGGGGAAGATTTCGTTTCCGTCGCGGCATTCAGTTTCGACCCGGCAGAATTTACCAGCACAACCACCGGATGGAACGCGGCCGATGGAACGAATATCGCGACCATGAAGGGCACGCTGGGAATCGGCAACCCGATCCTGTACCCGCTGGACTCACCCGGTCGCGATGCCCTGATTGCCTTTCGCGATTTCGCAACGCCGATTGATTCCAGCGAGTGGGACTATGGCGAATCCGTTCAGGCAACTTTCAGTTCTGGTCCATTCGCTGGAATGATCACACGGCGCGGGACCGATGCAGACCGCAGCGATGCCACGTTGCATTTTGAATCCTGGCTGTTGCATGTTTTCATCCTCGATGGTGATGCGGTTCGACGTGTCCGGTCGTTCGACTTGTCAGCCTACATGGCAATCGCGGCACCAGGCAACGAAGTATCCACCGGCAACCCGGAGTATCAGGTCAACCGAATCGTCGCGGCTCAAGTGGGCAACCGGCTAGAAATCGCAGTCATGCAGCGCCAGGGCGAAGACTTGACGGGCGATGTCGTGGGCACCAGTTTTATCAACCTGGGCAAGTCGCTGGGGGTGATTTCGATCAAAGACTGGACCGCACAGCAGATCATCGTATCAACTTCAGCCGTCGCACAGGCAGACGCGGAAACGGTTGGCGGATTGTCGCAAATGGTGATGGCCGTGCAGGGCAGTTTCAATATCTTCCAGGCGGCTGTTGCGAGTGGCGCGCCGGTCAAACTGACAAATGCCCCGGAGTCAACCGCCAGAGTGTTGCCGCTTGTCGTTCCGTCGCTCGCCACGCTGTCAGGGCCAATCCCCGGAGTTAATCGGATGTCCAATATTCAAGTCGGGTCAATCGTCCGCGGGGTTGCCTACGCGGAAATCGGAGGCGTTCGGGTCGAAGCCGACACGGCACCTGTCGCGGGCGATTTGGTGATCAGGGTCAACAATGCTGTCGTCGCGACTGGCACAAAGGTGGTTGGCAGCTGGGATTCAGGCTATGCGTTTTCGTGGGATCCTCCATCTGCTTTGACCGTGGGGGATTTCGTCACGGCGGAATTGCCGATTGAGTACAACGAGGGCACAGTGACATGGGTAGGCAGCTGGAATGTCATTGAATCAAACGCAGCGGCGATCGTGGTCATTGATGACATCGTTGACGCGATCGTGGCGGATACGAATGAGTTGCAAACCAATCAGGGCAACTGGCTGACCGCCACCGAATTCAGCACGCTGGACGCGGCTGGAGTCCGCTCTGCGGTCGGCATGGCGTCGGCCGATTTGGATGACCAGTTGACCGTGATTGAAAACAGTATTGCGACGGTCTACGGGCTGGACGTGCAGATTCTGGAGGATACCGGAACGACGTTGCCTGATGCGATTGCGGCGGAGGCAATCAAAACAGCTGCGATCAAAGTCAAAACCGACCAGTTTGTTTTCACGGTGGCGGACCAGGTCGATGCCAATGCGTTGACCGGTGGGAGCGGTGGTTGCTATGGCCCCGGGGACACCGCTTACCCGGTAACGATCCGAGAAATTGACGGGACTCCGATCCCGAATGCGAAAATCTGGGTTACTACCGATGCCGAAGGCCTCACTACCGTAGCCGGTGCGGTGGTAACCGATGTGAATGGGTCGATTCCAAGTCCGTTCATGCTCAATTCCGGAACAACGTACTACCTTTGGGGGTCATCTACACTGTATAATTTCAGCAATCCTCAGGAATTCACGGTACCACAGGATTGAGTTTGGGGGGAGCATGGAAGAACGCCACGAACGAGCTGCATCAACCGCTTACCTGAAAATTAAGCGACGAATGCAATTGTTGCTACAAGAAAACGTCAGGTTTTTCGGGACAATTACGGCGACTGTTGAATTTCAAAACGGCCAACCCGTTTATGTTGTCGTTGGCGACGAAGAAAGAATCGCGATGAAAAATAATTTTTCGGGACTTGACACCGCAAGCCAACCGATTAAGAATTAGCACACTTGGTCGGAAATCCGGCAAACAAAAAGAATCAATTCAATCTCGGCCACTGAAAAACAGAGCCGTCGCGAGTCCTCAGGGATTTGCGACGGCTTTTTTTATTGCCTGCATGAAAAATCAGACAATCAAAATTGCACCTCGCAAAAACGAAACAGAAGAAAGTTTCGTTGTTCGTGCGCATCGCGAATTGATGGATGAAATTCCTGACTGGCAAGAACGGAATTCTGCGGTTTGGGACGCTTGGGATGAATCAAATCCCGACAGTAAAATCAGGAAGATCGCACAAAAGAACTTCCCTGAGAATCGGTACACGCACGAGTCGGGGCAGTGCTATTTCGTTGAGCACCAGAAAAGAGGGCGGGATGGCAAAGTCCAGCGATTCGACGTAAAGGACTTGTGCGAAATCGCCCGAACAAACAACTCCAGAATCCTGGATGGAGAATGTTTTCAGGCTATCTCAGACGGACACACTTCGCCAGACAGAAAAGACCCAGAGCCTCCAATTCTTGGGTATGCCGGAAATTATCGTATCGGCATGGTCGGTCACGACACTCCGAGATTCGCCGTATTCGGCGACGAATACCACCGCAATGACAAACGGGATGTGCTTGCTGAAAAGCCTCGACGATCCATTGAATTATTGACTATGAAGTCAACCGGCCAGCGATTTTTTGATCCGATTGCCGCGTTAGGGGCAACATCTCCGGCACTGGCAATGCCATCTCGATATTCACTCGACCAGGAAGCGGAGGTTGAGCGGTATTCATTCGTTGCCGATCCGGAAAGTGACGTTGACCGTTTTGATTCCGCAGCAGCGATGCCTGGCGGGTCAAACACTTACATTCCTGACGCTGAACACTATTCGGCTGAGGAACCAAAAACAGGTGGAACCGGAATGCTTTCAAACGAAGATATTTCACAAATCGTTCAGGCCATCGGCGAAACGCCGGAAATTCAGTACATCCGCACCATGATGAGCGGCGGCGCTGGTGCGCCGACTCAAGTTGGTGCTGATCCTAACGCCGCAATGGGTGGTGATGGATCTGAAGACGATGGCGGATTCGATCCCGCAGCTCAGGACGGCCAGGGCGGTGGTGACGGCTTTGTACCTTTGGACGATGACGACGAACAGGAAACCAATCGCATGTCAGCTTTTGAACAGGAAATCAGCGTCGAACGTTTCGCCGCTATCGAACAGGAAACCGCTCGCCTTCGGCAGGAAAAGCAGGCGATTGTTGAGCGGTACAGCGCTCTGGCAGATCGCACCAACAAGCTCGAGCAGGAACGGGCTGACGCATTGCGTGAATCGGATATTCGCGATTACACCACGCGATACAGCTGCTTCGACTTCGAGGAAGAATGCGAACGCTGCCTGTTTTCCGCTGGATCGCAAATGACGGACGAACAGTTCGCCGCCCATGTCGCTGATCGTGAAAAGACTGGATCGCGTCTGGATACGCTGTCGATTCCGGGCGCCCCCCGCGGTGTCCTTCCTGGAACTCCCGAAGGGGATGAAGTCGAACGGTATTCGGCTCGTGCAATCGAAATTCACACGAGCAAGGTCGATCAGGGCGAATTCATGACGTGGAACGAGGCATTGGCCGCCGCCAAGTCCGAAACCGTCAAGTCTGGCGTTTAATTCGCCGGGCAAGCTGAAAATTCAAGGTCAATTACACAGTTTTACGGGTTTGAAAAATGGCATCACCATCCTATGTGGCCAGCGAAGACATCGCGACCAGCGTTTTCGTGAATGTTCTGTCTGGCTCTGACCACAAAATCGAAGTCTGTGACGCTGGCGACTTGGCAATTGGAATCAGTCACGAAGGCCCGCAGGCTGCCGTTTTGCCTGGCGGTTCGGTCGGTCCTGCCGCGGTTTCCGGCTCGTCAACGCGAATTTACGGCATGGGCGAAAGCTGCATGTTGAAGGCGGGCGCAGCCGTTTCGGCTGGTGCGTTCCTGAAGCCAGACAACACTGGTCGGGGCGTCACTGCCGGAGCCGGTGAAGAATACTCGGCCTTTTGTCGCGCTGGCGCGGAGAACGCAAACGAATTGCTTCAGGTGACAATCGAAATGGGCATTGTGCCTGCTTAATCGATTTCCTTCGTTCATTGTTTTTGGAATACGTTTTTTTGAAACAGACCGTGCGCTAAACGCGCTACCCAAAGTGGCATAGGCGGCTGATCCCCGTCGAGATGCTTCACCATCGCAGCCGTGAAGGGCCGCGCGTGAAAACGCCGGTCTTTTTTTATGGAGTGACGACGATGGCTGTTGGTGCCGCTTATTACCCGAACAATTCGGGAACGTACATCAAGAATCATGGTGCCACTGGTCACCTGATTACTCAGTACGCACGAAACCCGAAAGATTTCCCGTTTGCCCGATACGTTCAGTATCGCGAAGTCAAGCAGGATTCGGGTTATTACCTTCGCATGACAGCCGAACAGGCCGCGCGAATGGTCAATGGCTCGCTGGATGAATTCATCTGGCCGGACGGTGCTGATCGCCCCAAGAATAACAACGGAACAGAATCGTTTGCCTGGGCGGATTACCGGACGGAACGATTCGCGTTCCCCTGGACCCTCGGTGACAAGGCCCGCAAGCAGGCTGGCTGGTCGATCGAGGATACGGAAGCCGCGAACCATGCTCAGCAGGCCATGACGGCCCGGACACTGCGGATGCACTTGGCATTGCAGAGTTCTGGCAACTGGGACAGCGGTCATACGATTGCTGCCAGTGCGATTCCAGGAAATGTCGGACGCTGGAACCAGTCCACGACCAGCCGAATGGACATCAAGCGTTCGATCAATTACGCGCACAAACAGATTCGCCTTGCGACTCTGGGAGTCGTGAAATCGAAAAAGGATATGCGTTTGGTCATGTCGCCGACTGCCGCCCAAAAAATCGGCGAGTCTCAGGAAATGATCAACGCTTTCATCCAGTCGCTGGAAGCTCGCAAGCATTGGGAAGGCAAGTATCCCGATTATTCGGAATACGGAATTCCTCCGATTCTCTACGGAATCGAAGTTGTTGTTGAAGATGCGGTCATGGTGACCAGTCGCCGTGGTGCTTCGACTGTCGTCAAGTCGGACGTTTGCAGCGACAGTGAAATTTACCTGGTCAGCCGTCCAGGTGGGTTGACTGCCAAGTCCAGCACTGGACCGAGCTATTCGTCCTGCATGTGCTTCACCTACGAAGATATGACAGTCGAACAGCGGCAGGATCCTGACAACCGTCGAGTTGACGGAACGGTCGTGTTCGACTCGGCAGAGCAGATTGTCGCTCCTGCTTCTTCGTTCCGGTTCACTGACGTTATCAGCTAGTCACCATGCCGAATTTTGATTTTGGGACACCCGTATCCGCTCCATCACTGGCCGCTTACGCGACGTTTGCGGACCTGGTTGAGCGGTACGACGTGGACCGAATTAAAAGGTTGGCGACGGATGACCGGACTGAAATTTCAGTCGCTGATCTGGCAAACCATCCGCGGATTACGGCCGTGCTGAAATCCGCAGCAGGCCGGGTTGAAGTCAGTTTGTTCAGTGGTGCTCGGTACTCGCGGGATGACCTGAACAATCTGACAGAAAACTCAAAGGCTTACCTGACTGACCTTGTTTGTGAACTTGCGATGTTGCTGCTTATCCGGGCGCGGGGGAAAAACCCTGAAGAACGGGAAATCATGGAGCGACGATGTGAATCGAGTTTGAAGGAACTTTCGTCAGGGAAGGATGTTTTTGCACTGGCACCACAAATTGATGCTGGACTGATGGAGCATGTTCCAATCACCAGCATTGATATTGTCAATCGAAACCTGACTTCGGACACCCTTCGGGGCCATTTGTTCGCCAATTAACGGAACGCTGAATCATGGCCTACTCACCAGTTTGCTTGCCGCAGAAGAAAACCGGGCTGATCGATATCAAAATCGCAGTCCCGTTCAGCGGATCACTCACGCAACTCGGACGTGCCACCGATCAAATCCGTCAGAGCCGCCGCACGTTTTACCATGATGTCCCAGGTGACGCGAACGGAGGTCATCAGGGGCCGCCAATTGAAACCCAGTTTCTGGGCGAAATCTGGAGCGTGAGCATGTCGCTTTCCACCTGGAATCCGACCGCCATCAACCTGCTCCAAACAATGGCTTGCATGGCAACTCAAGGGGTTGTCACTCAGGCTGAAATCGGCGCCCTTGTTATGACGGCAAAGTCGATTCGACTGCTGCTCGACACAAGTGATTCTGGAGATGTTCGGAATTACTGGTGTGCTTTGGTTCGTGAACCAATTCAAATTGAAGTTGGCACAAAATACTCCGAATGGGTGGTTGGTTTTGAATGTCATCGTCCGCCTTGCGGCCATGCGAAGGCTGGGATTATTTACGACGCTGATGCGGCTGCCTATTCCTAGTGAGATTTAATCCGTGGGGGATTTATGTTTTGGATTTTCTCGAAAAAATGGCGTGAAGCCAGGCGTGTCCGGGAATGGAACACCAACCGCCTGATTTACGAATTCTTCGACGGAACTGCTTTCGTCACCGCCGATCCTCTGGTTATTGAGCGAAAGCTCGAATCGGATCCAGAATGCCGATGGGACGTTCACCCTCGTCTGGCCGAATCTGGCGACCAGGAAGCGGTTGGGATTCTTGTCCGAGCCGCTCGTCGGGCGTTCAATGTTCCAGCACTTGAGCAAGGCGGGCTGACCGAGGTCGAGACATTGAACCTCATGTCTGACTTCTACGAATGGCTGGAAACCTTAAAAAAAAATTCACCAGATTCTCTGATGCCGCAGGAGTCTACGGAATTGATCTCGGCTGGTACTGGCGAAACGACTATCCCACTTTCGTCGGGATAACGCTCAACAGCGACAGGGAATCCATGAGAGCGACATTCCGATTGATCGAAGCGTTTGCCATCGGCTCGAATGGCGGGATTGCGCCAGAAGCGTATTTTGTCGCCTCCGAGTCCGATCCTGATCTTGGCCGGTACAAGTACCATCGGGCTATTGCCGAACAAGCGATGCAGGAAAGGAACTGACGAATGCCGTTTCCTGCAATTCCTGCAATCATTACCGCTGTGGCCGGGTTCATGGGCCGATCTGCTATGGCCGGCATGGCCAGAAAAGCGGTTTCTGGTGTTGCGCGTCGATCTGCGATCAGTCCTGGCCGAAGAATCATGCGGTCGGCTGTCAGACGGACGTTTCAGGCGAATCGTGCATCCAGCTCCCGTCAGCGAACCTCGATCATCCGAAACGCGACCACGGGCCGGATGGATAATTCGCAATCGAATGCTGTACGGAATTTCTTTGCTCGCCAGCAACGGGCTGCCGACGCGTCTGGCCGCATGTCTCATGTGGCTGAGAATCGAACTGCAATCACCAACAGCAGCATCTCGAACATCGTCAACAATTTCAATAACTCTGAAACCAACAACACTGTCGAGCCGGGTCCGAGCGACCGCAGGCAGGGTGGTGGCGATGGACGGATGAGTTATGCAGAACGGTTTGCGGATAATGCGATAACTGGAACGGAACGCGGCGCGGATGCGGCTATGCGTGGCAACACGTTCACGCAACGTTTGCTTGCTAGCCAACAGGACTTGATCAAGTTCAACGGGAATATTGCCGCTGGATTTGCCCGCTTGCAGTCTGGTCGGATTAACCGGCAGGTCGAAGCCGGAGAATTGACAGGCGGTTCAACTCGAATGCTTGCCGAATCAATGAATCGGCTGGAAGAAAGTATCGCTCCGTTCAAAAACACGGCTACTTTTCTATTGAATATGGTTGGAACGGCTGGCCTGGAAGCCGCGACAATTTCCATCAATACGCTTTCAGAAGTCATTAAACTTCAATTTCCGATGCTCGCCAAAATGGTCGAAGAAAAAGCTGCAGAATTAAAAAAGCAGGCCGAAGCGTCTGAAGTAGTTCCGGGCAAGGGTCGTGCTCCGATGATCCTTGCTGATATGTATCGCATGGTTGACAAGATCGAAAAGCAGAACGCAAAGCCTGCACCAAACGTCGCCAAGAACCCGCGGAAGGGGCATTGATCCATGTCGTTCGTGGGAACAACTATCGAATTCGGTGGCATTCAGTTACGGAATGTCAAACTCCGGAACTTCGACCAGTCCGTCAGAATGGACGAATCGAACTCGGACCCAATGAATTCAAAGTTCATCATCTCTGCCGAAGGAGTCGTTCACGAGCAGGATGTCTACACCGGAACAAGTCAAGTCGGGCTTTCTGCTGTTGGCGAACTGAAGCGGCTTGAAATGCACTTTCAGCATTCTCGGCAAGATTTCAAGCTGTTTTTTGAAGGCGTCCCGTTTCTGGTCGTAAGGGCAAACGTTGACAAGGCCGATCCTGCATCGGTTTTTGTTGGCAATGTCGATACGAATAACGGTCCGAAAACTTCTGGCGTCTCGGTTACCCACATCGCCGGTTACAAGGCTTTTCGCGTCACTGTAACATTTGAAATCAGCGTTATTCTGTGTGCCAGTCCGTTGCGAACATCCGCTTCAAATCAAAACTGGCTGATTCACAATCGATGGACGCTGGAAGAATCGCAAGATGAAAATTTCCACTGGCAACGCGTCATCCGCGGCAAGGCGGTAGTGGCTCACGCCGCCCTTTGGTCGGAATCTGTCAGGCAATTCCTGACGCCTCGCCTGAGTCCCGGATACCAATTCACTGGCTCGACTTACCTGATATCGCGGGACGCCTTGACACTGGATTACAGCGTTAGCATGAAGCAGCGACACGCCGCGCCGCCAGCTCCCGGAACAACTTGGGAAGGGGTTCATGCTGAATCGGTTGGAATTGGCGGTTCTCTCGGGAAAAGTCAAATTACTCTGGCAATTCGTGGTGCACCAGAAACCCCAAAAAAAGACCTACTGATTTCCGCAATGGCAATCATCGAAGCCCGATACGGGTACAAGCCAGCGATAGAACCTGACGGCTACAAAAACAATTATTGGGTGACCAGCGCCCAAATTACAGACATTCTCAACGAGAACGAAGTCC
>JBGSVU010000520.1:0-17765 GCA_041752775.1 Pirellulaceae bacterium
CACCCGCCCCGACCAGCCGGCGGACTCCCTCCTGGCGCTGCGCGTCGGTCAGCAGGGGCCAGTCGCCCATCGAGCCACAATAGACAACCGCGCGCATTCCGGCGTCAACCAGTTCGCGCCCTTTCTGCACGAGGGCGTCGAAGTCGGGATTGCCCAAGGAGTCGCAGGGCGTCATCAGGGCAGGAATACATCCGGTAAATATGCTGGTTTCGGAAGGCATGAAGAAATTTCCAGAGTTTGGACAGACCCGTTCAACGGCGGGAAACGGCCATTGTCATGCAAACGCAATGGCAATGACAACGCGAGTCCATCTTAAACGCGACCCCGCCCGGACTGCCAGCCTCCGTGCGGTCCGGCCGCGGCTGTTTTTTTGGGGCCACGGTTCCACGTTCGGTCATGGAATGACGGGAAACATCCCATCGGCCGGGTCAGTGTTTGACACCGTACGGGGAGGACAAGAGTCGTTCTGGAATCGGCCCCAGTTCAGACTCCAGGTCGTCGTCATCGATCTCGCCACTGTCATCGATCCACTTCAGCTGGACTGGGTGGCCATCGCGATCGTAGACTTCGCCGTGCAGAACCGCGGTGGGATCCAGTGGCATAATGTAGTCAAAGTTGTCGGCGCCCTGCGACTGGTGAAGCGATTCCATGATCTGCCGGATACGGGCCATGCTGTCATTTGGCCCCGGCATCAACATCGGCTTGCCGTCTTTGCCAAAGGCAAACTCATCCCGGCACTGACTCTCGTCGATGCCGTCGAGGATCTTGGAGCAGAACGTGTAATCTGTTGCCGGTTGAATTCCCAGTGACAGGCTGTATTCAATCGATTTCAGAATCAGCTTTCGCAAATACTCGGGCGACACAGGTTTCATCCGGTCGAAATTGCTGGAGATATGGCTGTTCCACGCCGCTGCCTCGACCGGGTTGAGAACCTTGACGTAAGCGTCTTTGACTCCCATGCACCAGGTATCGACCAGAAAATGGGCAAAGGCCATCGTGCCGTTGACCGCCTGGCGAACCAGCAACGCCGTTCCAATCCCCTGTTCGAACAGGTCCACTGAAATCCGGGCCGATATAACAGGCCAGTGGGCCGCCTGTTCGATGCGTGTCGCCAGTGCCACGGGTTTGGCTTTGACCATTTTCCGGCGGCTGCGGCGGGCATTTCGGGCAGCCAGTTTTTGCTGGCGTTTCTTCGCATTCTGGGCCATGGGATTCCTCAAGGATTGGGTGCGTCGGATACCCCGATATTTGACAGGGAATCCCGGTTTTTTGAAAAGACCAATTTGGCAGGCTATACGGACAACACCCCGTTCTGGTTCGGCCGGGCGGCAAAATTCTCCAAACCCGGTACGATGGAGGTCTGCGTCGGTTCGGGTGTTCCTCGTGCATTTGTGCCAGCGACGAACCGGGACATCCCGGCGGCGTTCCGGGGCTGTCTCCGGGAAATCTTTCTGCGAATCCGGAATGGCCCAGCTGATGAAACGAAAACTGAATTCCAAACCATTCACCCGGATGATGCAGCATGGCCGACAGCTATTGGCCGACATCACCCTCTGTTCCGGTCCCTGGACCGTTTTGCCCGAAGGCACGCTGCTGCTGGATGCCGCGATGACCGGTGGTGTGACAGGGTTCAATGCGGGAGCCAGTTTTGGAACGGCCGAACATCTGGAGTGCTGGACTGGAGAAACGGCCAGCGAAAATTTTGCGGTGGTCAAAGCAGCCTGGAACGATTTTGTTTTGCGAAAACCCGATCCCGGGCGCGCTGACGATTCGAAACCGGAACTGCTGAACGATCCCGCGCGACTGGTTTGGTCTTATATCCAGCGCAACGTCCTCGACCAGTTTCAGGATCAGGTCCGGAAACTCGAGGCGATCAACCTGTCGAAGCTGCAGTATTTTCAACAGGTCCATGGCGCGGTTTTTGACAACGTGCAGCTGGATGGTCTGTTCACTGCGGTGAGCTGCCCCACGGAAAGGCTTGCCAGCCAGATCCGGGAGCGTGCTGCCGGTTTCGGACTGCTCTTGCCGCACAGCGAAGGGAGGTTGGTGCCGTGGCAGATGAATCTGTCGTGGGACGAAGAGACGCTGGAGATTTTCTGGCGGCAGCTGGACAGGACGGTGCGAGCCGTTGCGGGTGGTGACCTTGCAATTGAGGAAG
Organism: Pirellulaceae bacterium; assembly: GCA_041752775.1. GTDB lineage: Bacteria > Planctomycetota > Planctomycetia > Pirellulales > Pirellulaceae > BJ22. Next base: position 2,159 of record JBGSVU010000520.1, read on the forward strand.
AGCCTGCGGTGGTATCCCTTCGCGATACTACCGGTTCATTCCGGTTTCACGAGGCCATGATTCGCAGCAAACTGGGGCTGGCCAGGGGGCGGCAGTCCGGGAAACCGGATTCTGCCCGCTCTTCGGCCCTGGATTTTTTCCGGGACAGCCTTGCTCGTCCGGGACAATCAAGCCTTCAGCCCGTGATAGTCCGGCCGGCGAACTGGACCCAATTTCGCGCGGGCGTCGAAGCGCTGCAGCGGGAAGTTTACGAACCGGCGCGGCAAACCGGGATGGAAAAATTTGACAAACTGGTTGAATCGCCAGCCGGAATCGCCATCCTGCTGGTCGATGGCCCCACGATTGTCGCGATCGCATTCGCCGGTCCGCTGGCGCTGTTTCCGGATGAACGGGGAACGGCCGATGATCCATGGCGGGATGATCCGGACGTCCTGTATATGCTGGACGTTACCGTGCGCAAGGAGTACCGCGGTTCGCTGGGCAAGCTGATGAAGCAGGCACTGACCCTCCAGGCGGTGGCTTCGGGCCGGAGCGCGATCCACGGAAGAAACCGGGACCGGCTGGCAGCCAGCATGTGGGCCATCAATCTGTCAGTCGGCAGTGTTCAGATCCGGCATCTGCCCAACGACTACCCCGACCAGGAACAGTTTCGCGACTGCATTTACTATCGCTGCCCCCTGCGCTGGCAATTGCCAGAGCCCGGTACGCTGGCACGATCGCGGGTGGAGCTGATGCAGAACCTGTCGATGGAACAGTACCGGGTTGCCCTCGCGCGGCTGGCCAACGGGTATTCGCCATGGGACGAAACCCGTTCCGGTGGGTTGGCCGGCGGGCTGATGCCGGCAGGGCAGAGCCAAAACGGAATTCCGGCCGTATGATATTCTGTGCACAACGCCCTCTAAACGGATCCTTTCCCCCAGCAAAGCAATCATGACCGACGTCGGTTTTCCCGTCATCGAATACAGCGCCGCAGAATCGCCCCGCGAGTGGGGACGCCAGCATGGCGAAACGTGGCGGGAAGCGATTGGCGAACTGGTCGCGATCCGGTCCGGATTGATGCTGGAGAAAAATCCCAGGCTGGGACCGGCCACCATTCCCGATTTGGCGCGGCAGCAATGGAAATTCACCGCGGAGTACGACGCGGATCTTGCGGCGGAATTGCAGGGGATTGCCGAAGGTGCCGGCTGTTCTCTGGACGACATCGTCATTCTGAACAACTACACCGATTTTCGTGACATTCAGATTGACAATCAGGGTTGCAGTGCCGCGTTCGTGAATCGCGACGGAAACGTGGTCGCCGGACAGACGTGGGACATGCACGGCAGTGCCAAGCGGTTTGTTTGCTGTCTGAAAATCCCCTCGCTGAACCACGGCGGGGATTCCGTCCTGTTCAGTATTGTGGGTTGCGTGGGGATGATGGGGTTCAACGCGTCGGGAATGATGGTTGGTGTCAACAACATCAATACCGACGGTGCCCGGCCCGGAATTCTCTGGCCGGTGCTGATTCGCAAACTGGTCGAGGCCCGGGACCACGAGGAACAGGTGGGGCTGTTGCACGCCGCGAGGCTGACTTCGGGGCGCAGCTTTCTGCTGGCCGACCGGACGGGCGCCAGTTTCTGGGAGGTCATGCCGGGATTGTGCGAACGGGTTTCCCTTCTGCACGAGGGTCAGGCGGGACATCTTTTTCACACCAACCATTGCCTGGGAGAGCTGGCCAAAACCCGCGAAACGGCGATCGCGCTGACTTCGACAACCCACATCCGTTTTGACCTGCTGGACAGAAAAATTGCCCGGGTTTCGGATTTTGGGGGAATGTACGATCTGATGAACGATCACGAGGGATATCCCAAATCGATTTGCTCCAATTTCCAGACCAGCTCGCAGGATCCTTCGATCACCTGCGGCGGTGCGGTCGGCGACCTGAACACCGGGCGGGTTCGGATGTGGCGCGGCGACGCTGTGCACGACAACAATTTTCTTTCACGCGATTTCCAGGTTTGACTCGGCCATGAACGACTACCTTGTGACGTGGACCAAACAGCGGGACCTGGTCTCCCTGCCAGTTGTCGGTGCTGCCGGGGATGAATACCACCTGGCCGATGGAACGCGGATGTATGATTTCGTTTCCACCAGTTTCCAGGCTCATTTCGGGCATTCCAGCCGGCGAATCATCGACGCGATGGTGCGGCAACTGGGATCCCTGCCGATCGCTTCGCCGAAAGCGTCGTTTCCCCTGAAACAGGAGGCCTCGTCGCGCCTGCTGAAACTGCTGGGCCAGCCGGACGGCAAGATTTTCTACACGGTCAGCGGTGCGGAATCGGTTGAGAACGCCTTGAAGATCGCCCGGCGAATCACCGGACGGCCGGTCGTGTTGGCAAGGAAGAAAAGCTACCACGGGGCGTCGCTGGGCGCCATGTCGGTCTCGGGAGACTGGCGGCGCAACGATCACCTGACTTTCGAAGCGGGCACCGTGCGGATACCGGAACCGGATGAGGACCCGACCGCCGCCGAGGCGCGCGAAGTGATCCTGCAAACCGGTCCGGAAAAAATTGCGGCACTAATCGTCGAACCGGTTTCGGGAACCAACGGTGTCTGCATCCCGGCCCAGTCCTGGTTCGACGGCATTCGCAGGGTCTGCGACGAATTTGGAATCCTGCTGATCATCGACGAAGTCCTGTGCGGGTTCGGCCGGTGCGGAACTCCGTTTGCGTTTCAGCACTATCGCGTTCGGCCGGACATGGTTTGCATGTCCAAGGGGATCACGGGTGGATATGTGCCGTTCGGAGCAGTATGGCTGGGTCCGCAGTTGACGCAGTTTTATGACGACCAGGTGTTGACCTGTGGGTTGACGAACTACGCCCACCCGCTGGGACTGGCAGCGATGTCCGCAGTACTGGACATTCTGGACGATCCGGAGTTTGTGGCCGACTGTCGGACGCTGGTGCAGCGGTTTGGAGAGTTGCTCGGGGCGATGGCAAACCGGTATGAGGCGACGGCGCTGCGAACCCGTGGGTTGCTTGCAGCGATCGAGTTTGGCGACAGAACATTGCCTCCGTGGAATGCATGGGTCCGCCACGGGTTGTACGTATTTACCAAAGGCAACATGCTGATTCTGGCACCGCCGCTGGTCAGCCTGCCGGAGCGGATGGAGTTGGCTTTTGACCAGGCCTGCGAGGTTCTCGCGGGCAGCCCGGGGTAGAGGAACGGATGGGCGCAAAAAAACAGCCTGTCGACTTCCAGGGAAGCAAACAGGCTGATGGCTGGATTGTCAATGTTGACGGACAATCGGGACTAGAAATCGGCACGCCCACCGCCACCCATTTGGCTGGCAGCGACCACACCGAGCATTTCGATCACGCCGTCTTCGATGTTGATACGCATGTCGAGTCCGTTCTTGATTGTTTTCATGACGAAAGCGATCCGGTCGCGTCCGCTCTGCTCAAGCTTGTCAGCCATCTTCATCGACATGTCGTCGTTTTGCATGGAAGCAACCTTGGCCATGATCGGAGCCAGCCGCATGTTCATCTGCATGGGGACCAGGTCCGTTCCGGACGACTTCTGCGAGATGGATGCCTTGAGTGCATCCAGCGGATCGTTTCCGGCGGCGAAATAAATCACTTTGTCACCGATGCCGAAATAGATCCGGGCCTTGTCACTGCCGAGCATTTCCGTGGCCTGGGGATCGTTGGCGACATCGACAACGATTTCGTGCAGTTTGACGCCGTCGTGGGAACCCATGTCGAGGTTGAATTCGACTTCGCCACCGGTTTTGTCTTTGGCAGCAGCAACCAGTTCGCGAACGGATTTTTCGACGCGGGCGGGATCGGCAACCTGCATGCCGGCCAGCAGGTTGTTGCCGACTTCGCCGACGGTGGCCATGGCGCCCATGTCCATGGTGCCTTCGTCCATGGTCTGTTTGACAACAGCGATCAAATCGTCCAGGACGCCTTCGAGCATTTGGCGTTCATCGCCGGAGACATTGTCTTCGTCCAGTTTTTTGACGGCCAGGCTGCGGAGGTTGTCGAGGGCTTTTTTGCCTTCTTCGGCATCTTCGGGAGCGACGGTACCCGAGAAATTCATGTTAAAGGTGGCGTCGTCTTTGACAAATCCGCCGAAACGAGAAGGTTTTGCGGCGGCATAATTTTCGCTCTGGCGGGCCAGTTCGGAACCGTCCTGCCCGATCATCTGCATGTCCAGATGGATGCTGCCGCTGTTTTTGTCGATATTCAGTCCGGCCACGAGTTCTTCGGTCTCGTTGATCAGGCTGCGCATCTTCTGCATCTGCATGTCAAAGTTCGCGCCCTGCAATTCCGCCAGATCTTCGTCTCCCATCTGGTCCATTTGCTCGCGATATCCATCTTCGATTGCGCTCAGAGCCTGTTCGCGCATTTCGGCCGGGATCCGCTGTACGTAAACCCGCAGCCCGACGTTGAAATCGGCTGACACGCCTGCCAGCACGGCGGCTGGATCCGCGGGAATCATGTCGAACAGATCGGCGTTATCCGTGATAAAGGCATACCCGTTGCTCTCGCGGACCAGCATGGTGGGCGATCCCTGCGGGGTCAGTTCGTAGGTGTTGCCGTCTTCTTCGATTTCGACGAAGGGAGAAATCGTGTCGAGAACATCATCGAGGTTCTTGACCGGAATCATTCCCAGCACTTTGGGTTCGGCCTGGCCTTCGCTGAAAAACATCATCGCACCCATCTGCCGCGACCGGTCAATCCCGTTGAGGAACTGGTTGGACTGGGCCTGGACCATGCCGAACAACCCGCCGGTACCGGACTTTTCCATCATGTACTGGACGTCATTCAGCTGCTCGCCGACGGAAGCCATGGCGACAACCACGGCCGGCTGGCTGGCTGACTGGGCCACGACCGCACGGGCCGGAGCCAGCAGCAGACCGGTCGCAACCAGTCCCAGCATCAAGGTTTTTTGAAACAGTTTCACGATTCTTCTCCCGTGCAAAACTAAAAAAATTGGATTTCACAATTGTCAATTAACAGGCTCGTTGACGCAATGCCGGGCCGGTCTTTCCCCAACCCAACAGTCGTGCAAACAATCTGCGGCACCAGAGGCTACCACAAATGGAACGACAAGGTTTCAGCCAGCGCGACAACATTACGAGGTTTTTCCCCGCGAGGTTCATCGGAACGGGCTGGCAATTTCCGGCTGGCCCCGGCACGATCGAAATCAACACGATCGAAATCAGGGCGACACCATTTCCAACCGGTGGCAAGACGGGAGACGCAACGCGATTCCAGGCTGAAAAACCGTTACCGTCCGATTTTTAGCCGAACCCGTCCGTTAGCGCTCACGATAGACGATTCGACCCTTGGTCAAATCATAAGGGGACAATTCCACGCGGACTTTGTCCCCGGGAACAATGCGGATAAAGTTCTTTCTCATTTTGCCAGCCACATGGGCCAGCACTTCTGAACCCGTTTCCAGCTCGACGCGAAAACGGGTGTTGGCCAGCGCCTGGGTCACTGTGCCGGATACTTCAAAGGCTTCGTCTTTAGGCATGCAGACTCCGAAAAGGTTCGTCAAAACAAATCGTGGGGAAAGGTCGATTTCCCGCACGGACGCTTAATAATAACGCAGCCGCTCCCCTTCAGTCCAGTCGCTGGAGCGCGTTTTGCACGGTTTTAACAATGAAATCCGCACTTTCCAGCCCCACGCTCATCCGGATCGTGCCCCCTCCGACCCCCACCGACTGCCGCTCCCCGGGAGTCAGCGACCGGTGGCTGCTGCTGGCCGGATGGCTGATCGACGTCACCGGCTCGCCCAGTGAAGTGCAATACTCAATTTCGTGCATTTCCCGCATCAGGGCCGCCACCGTCGTTTCATCCCCATCCAGATGCAACGTCACCACATGCCCAAACCGGGCACCCTCCGCCGTCCCGAACTGGCGAACCGCAATCGCATGGTCGGGATGGTCCGCCAGCCCGGGATAATCGACATGCCGTACATGCGGCAATCCCACCAGCCGCCGGGCCACCTCCAGCGCCGTCGCACAGGCCGCCACCGCCCGAACATGCAGCGTGATCAGGCCCCGCTCACACAACCAGCAGGCAAACGGGCTGGTCGTCATGCCCCAACAGGCCAGCCCGGCCGATACCGCCTGCCACGCAACCCCCCGACCACACAACAGCCCCATCACCACATCGCAGTGCCCATTCATGATCTTGGTCATGCTCTCCACAACCAGATCGGCGCCCCACTCCAGCGGACGACAGACAATCGGGCTGGCAAACGTATTGTCGACCAGCAACCGTGCGCCGCCGCTGTGCGTTACAGACGCCAGCGCCGCCAGATCAATCACCCGCAAAGTCGGATTGGAAATCGTCTCACAAACCAGCATCCGCGTGTTGTTGCGGATCCGGCCCGCGACCTGCTCCAGGTCAGACATGTCGACCGTTTCCGCAACAATTCCCCAGGCAGCCCCCTGACCGGTGAACAGCGAAACCGTTTTGCCATACAACCGGGAGCTGAGCAAAACGTGATCCCCCGGCCGCAGCAGCGTCAACATCGCCAGCGCCATGGCCGACATTCCCGACGAAGTCACCACGGCATGGTCGGCACCGTGCAGCAACCGGCATTTCTCCGCCAGAATGTCGGCGTTAGGGTGCCCGTCGCGCTGGTACGCGTAACCGCTCTCCAGCCCTCCCAGAATCGCATCGGCCTGGGCTGGCGAAGCACAGGGCCAGGTGACCGAAGACCAGATCGGGGAACGTGAACTGTGATCGGCCGGTGCGCGCGGCGGCAAACCGGCCGGACAAATCTCGCGCGTGGTTTTTTCGACATTCATTGCCGGCTTTCGGGTCAGGGTTTCGGATGCAGTGGGCCGGTTTCACTCCGGGCGATTCCCGTATCAACATCCGTTTTCCCAAAGGTTCTGTCCATCCGTGTCCGGTCCCTGCCCGGACGACTTCCGTGGATGGTTTCTGTAGATGGTTACCTGGTCACACCGACAGGGTGTGCTCGCCGCCGGTTCCTTCCGGTGTTACGATTTCAGCGGATGTCGCCCCGGACAGGGGTGGGCTCCTGTTGCAGTGACGGTTTTGACGTTGTCCGGTCTCTTCCGTTCGACTTTACCCCCCAAAGTGGTCCGATGCCCTCCGACGAACCCGTTTCCCGTCAGCGCGACCAGCCCACACTTTCGCTGGCGGATGCCGTGGCGATTGTGGTGGGCACCATTATCGGTGCGGGCGTGTACCGGATCGCTCCGCTGGTGGCAAACAACGTCGATTCTGTTTTTACGCTGATGCTGCTGTGGAGTGTTGGCGGTCTGTTGTCATTCAATGGCGCCCTCTGTTTCGCCGAAATGGCAGACCGCTTTCGCGGACGGGTGGGCGGCGACTGGGTTTATCTGCGGGAGGCGTTTGGGCCCCGACTCGCGTTTCTGTTTGCGTGGGCCGCGTTCTGGGTGATCCGGCCGGGAAACACGGCCGCGATGTGCGTGGCGTTTGGTGAATACGGTGGCCAGTTGACCGGGATCGACTGGTTTCAAACGCACCATGGCGAAATTTGCCTGGGCATCGGTGGGCTGGTGGCACTGATGCTGGTGAATCTGCGCGGGCTGCAGACCGGTGCCGGAACATTGCGGATGCTGACACTGCTGAAAGTCGTCGGGATCGCCGGGCTGATTCTGGTTCTGTTCGCCGGATCGACCGGCCCCCAGGCTCCTGCCACGGCCAGTGAAATCGCAGGGGTCGCCACGACCGCGGACGCAACGGTTGATCCGCCAGCCGCGACCGAGGCCAACTGGCTGGTGGCGCTGATGTTCATCATGTTTGCCTTTGGTGGCTGGAACGACGTGGCCTTTGTCACGGGAGAAATTCGCAACCCGGAAAAAAATGTTCTCCGCGGACTGTTGCTGGGCATTCTGACGGTGACCCTGTTGTTCGTCGGCCTGAACGCCGGATTCATCTGGACGCTGGGGCTGGACGGCGTCCAGCAATCGACGACCGTCGCGACCGATGCCATCGCGGTGCGGCTGGAAAACTGGAACTGGGCCAGCGCGGTCGCCGGCAAGATTACATCGCTGCTGGTCTGTATTTCCTGCCTGGGTGCGATCAACGCGATGCTGATCACCAGCCCGCGGATATTTTTTGCTGCGGTGGAAGACTGGCCGTCACTCTCGGCCCGTCTGTCGCAAATGGGTCGGGCTGGCGAGATGCGGTTCAGCCTGCTGGCGACCTGTGCCGTGACGGGGCTGTTGTTGCTGGTATCGTTCTGGATCAGCGAGGCCTTCGATGCCGTTGTCACGGTGACCGCGCCCTGGTTCTGGGTTTTTCTGGCGCTGGTCCCGGCGGCGCTGATCGTGTTGCGGATGAGGCAGGGCCCCGGTTCGAACTGGCGCGCTCCGCTGTATCCGTTGCCGCCGCTGATTCTGCTGGTGATGTGTCTTTATCTGGCCTGGACCTCGGTGATGCACATCATCAGTCTGCAGTTGTGGCTGCAGTCGGGCGGAATGCTGGTGCTGATGCTGGCTGGAGCAGCGATTGCAACACGACTGAAAAAAAGAACGGATTGAGAGCCTGTTTTCAACAGGGGCGGACTGCTGTTGTGATATCCTGCGCAGGCCGTCCGGATCGTGCGGAAGATTTTCAGACGAGGTCGTTCTGCGCGCGTTCCGCAAACATCCGCAACAAGCTGTCGGCCCGTTCCCGGTCCAGAATGTGCGGGTCATACTGCATGCTGATTCGCATTCGTTGCCGGTACTGGTGCACTGCAAACGATGCCGCCATGCCATGCTTCAGCGGCGCCACCAGATCCGCGCTCTCCAGGCTCAGCCCGCCGAAACGCAAACGCCCGTCGGGATCGCGGGCCAACCCGGATTTCAAAAACGGTTTGGCAAGGTTGGTCAACAGAGTCGTCGCGCGATGTTGCCGCCAGTCCGTACTCGCGCGCAACCACGCCCGACTGGTCCCGATGATCCGCACGGCGACCAGCAGCATCCGGTCCAGTTGCCAGGCGCGAATCAGACCCAACTCGTAACAAACTCCCTGCATCAGCCGGACCCGGGGCGAAAAATCTGCGGCGCACCGGTCCAGCTGCACCAGCGTCGAACGGTTCGCAGCCGGCATTGAAACGTCGGATTTCTCGCGCAAACTGATCGGAATGATCATCCGGATCCACGGGCGATTGTCGCTGCAGCCGTGTTCCTGCCGCCACTGTTCGACTGCTTCAAACAGACTGCCCACCATCCAGTCATTCAGTGACACGTTGATGCGGTGGCAGGATGCCCGAATCTGCCTCAGCTGTTGTGGGCCAATTTCGCATGCGAGCAGTTTCGGCAGGCCCGCTTCGGCAGGCGGGGGAATGCTGCCTCGTTCTGACCGCGAATCGTTTCCCAGCCGGGCGAACCTGCGAAAGAGGAATTTCCAGGTCCCAAACAGGGCTATGGGTTGTCGCCAGAGATTTCTGAAATAACGCGGCGTGCACAAACCGAGGTGGTTGCGCCGCCGCAGTCGCTGCGGATCCAGCTCGGGTAATCCGTGCAGCTCCCCTTTTCCGCCAGAGATGTTGTCGTAAATCTGCATCCATTCCCGAACGACCTGCAATCCACCCAACCCGTCGGCGCGCGCATGATCGATCAAAAACGTGATCTGCGTTTCTTCCCCGCAGGACCTCGCCATGGCAATCACGCCGCCGTCGGAATCGTCCGGCATGTCCCGCCAGGCCGATTCCGTCTCACCGCGATTTCCGGTAGGGCAAGGGCCCGTCGCAAAACAAAACCTGTCGCAGTCCGCGACGGGCAAGTGCCACCGGCTTTTTCGCGGGTCCAGCCTGGCAAACATCAGCGGGTGCCGCGCCAGTGCAGCGAACAGCGCCTTGCGGGCCCATTCCTCATTGATCGTACCCCGGCAATTCAGTACGGTGCCAATCCGGTTGGGCCAGGCCGCATGATTGTCGAAATCATGCAGCCGTTCGATACTGCTGACGCGCAGCGGAAACAGGGGCCGGGAATTTTCCGTGGACGGGACCGAAGCTGAAACTGCCGGTACAGGACGGGGCGGAGTGGCCGACATGGTTCGCCTGTGAAAACAAAAAAGAAAACCCCGGTCCGGCGGCGCTCAGTTGACAAGCGACTTTTTGTCGGCCGGTCGCAGCGTCACACCGTCGCTGGCCCGCAGTTCGACGATGTATGTCTGGCCCTGTTCGACGAGGATGTTGTTGGCCTGGCCATGCGCAGCGCGGATCCCCAGATCGTGCTGTTTCGCGGTATCGTTGGCGACGTTCCAGAAATCGCTCCAGATTTTCCGTTCAAAGTCCGTGACTTGGGCATCGGCGTATCCGGCTGGAACGTTTTCGTCCGAAGCGCTCGAATCCAGTGGTTGGGCGCCCATCGGTCCGTCGCGGTCGCCATAGATTTCCTTGAAAACATTCAGCGTGGCGTTCCGCAGCAGGTCAGCGCCCTCAATGTAGTGGTCTTCGAACTTGACCAGCCACGAGTCGATGTACAGCCGGTTTCCCGACAACTGAAACTTGCGCGGCTGTCCCAGCTGTTTGCCGTCGCGGTCAATTTCGGTGAACTCCACTTCCATCCGCGGGACACCGTTTTCATCGTCCCATTTGCGCAGGACTTCGATGTGGGCCATGCGGCGATCAAACTTGATCAGCTTGAGCGAAGTCTGCAGTTTTTCGATTCGTTCGCTTTGCAGAACAACGGTGTTCTGCAGTTCGGCGTTCTGTTTTTCAACCAGCTCCAGCCGCGCGATGGCTTCTTTGGCCTGACTGGCGGGCAACACGTACCGGTTGTAGCCCAGATAGCCGCCGTACCCGATCACACCACATCCCGCGGCAACCAGCAGGGTCCGCACAACGCTGTTCATGGTTTTGATATTTTCCATTGCACCGGCCATTGGATCCCCTCTCACGAACTCAGGCGCTGGTAAACTGTACGGACCGCAACTGCTGCCCGACCCCAAACGGCCAACGCCAGCCCAGACATTGCTGCCAGCCACTGGCCAGACAGTTTATTTTATGGCGGATGACCCCGGGTGACACGGCTGAATTGGCATTATCGGCAGCGATTTGCTGTCAAATTGCCGCCGAATGCCCGCAACCACGCCAGCTTTGGCAAAATCATGGAGCGCCGGCCCTACAGCCTCTCCATCCGGAAAATTTCGCGGCCCAGTGTGACGGAGATCCCAATCCGGAATCATCAACGTCGGGTTCTGCGTCGGCAACGCCTAAATGGACGACTGACTGGCAGTGCGGCAGGTTGTTGCCCGCGTGTTGCAGTGCGCCCGGACGATTCGTACATTGACGGTTTTCTTTGACTTGTGGCCAAAGAATTTCAGGAACCCGCATGAATGACCGAAAACAGCTGGCCGACCAGGCAGCTGCCAGCCTTGTCGCCAGTTCCCGGATGGTCGGCGAGAAAACCGGCCGGGTCAAAGACCTCGGGGGATACCGCAAACCGCCCCAGCCGCTCGGTTCGGGCAGCCAGTGGGAACAGGATTTCGTCTGCAGTGCGGGACACGCCGAAGTTTCTTCCCACGCCACCGGAATTTACCAGCAGATCCGGGAACTGTTCCGCTTCAAACGCAAGGATTCATCGTTCACCCACGAGGGATCCCTGGCGACCATCACGACCCCTGATTTTGACGTCAACCTGTCGCTGGAACAAAATCCCGACAACGCCGGACAATATCTGTTGCGAACCGCAGTGAGTTCCTTTCGTCGCCCGGAAGTGATCGACGAGCCCGACTTTCTGAAGATCTTTTCGCCCTGTTGCGACCGGGTCGAGTTTGATCTGGTCAAATCGATCGATCTCGAACAGAAAATTGACGAGATCGAAGAAATCGATGCGCTCGTCGATGCGATCGACTACGATCCCGAATGCAGCTGGTTTACGCTGAAAATTCCCGGCAACGGAATTGTGATCCGCGCCACCAGCGGGCAAATTGTTTTTTCCCTCGACGAAGGCGGCGACCTGGAAACACTGCTGCAAAAAACCCGGGCCGCGCTCTCTCGCCTGGCCGGCGAAAAAATCCTGCTGGGCCTGCCCACGCACTGAACAATCCGGAAACCCTTCTCCGCACAAACAGTCCAGTTCGACGGACGGGGTCGCCCATCGTCCAGCGCCCTACTTCAAACTGAAATGCGGGTTCTCGATGATCCCGAACACGTTTCCGAAGGGGTCGAGAACGCTCGCCACAACAATCCCGCCGCCGACCTCCTGCGGCGCCGAGTGTTGCCGGGCACCTTTTTCCATCAGCCCGGCCAGCGCCGTCTCGCAATTTTCCACGCCCCAGTAAACCGGCTGGTTGTTGCCCCGCGTCACATCCGTCATGTCGGGGTCCAGCCCCAGCTCATAACCGCCGACATTGAACCCAACATAGAAGGGCTGGTCAAAATAGGGTTGCTGGCCCAGCACATCGCTGTACCACTGTTTGGCCCGCTCCAGTTCATCGACTTTGTAAACCACCGTCCGCAGGCCCAAAAACATCGGTCGCTCCGTTTCTTTTTTTATGGACTTCTCCAGCCCGGCCACTGCCGGCATACCTGCCCAGTCCCACTCTAAAGATTGTCTATTTCGCCATCAACCACTGCACCGCATCAATGACCACGAATCCGTCTGTGTCCCGGTTCGATACGGAAACCTCGGCCTTCTTGCCAAACTCAAACTGGCCCAGACTGTGCCACGCCCCGTGCGGCGGAGCAACCCTCTGGTCCTGGACAATCCGCGACAGTCCATGAGCGGTCTGGATTTCCCAGGCCACATTCGATGCCCGGTTCGGATGCGCCGAACAGGCGACACGCAATTCGTACCTGCCCGCGGTTGGGAGTTCCGTTTCGAAAACCGCCGTGAGCAAACGGGTTTTGTCGTTGTTGTCGTGCCGATAGCCGATGCCGATAAAGGGTGCAACGCTCGTCGAGTTGACCCACCCGCCCTCCAGCACGGCAGCCAAATCGTCCACAACGATTCCGGGCAAATCCGCGGTCCACAGCGCCGTCGCGTCCTGGATTTCGAGCACTTGTCCCGCAGCCCGCAGTCGCCGGGCCAGCCTGTCGTAGTCCACCGCCTGAACACTTGACTGCTGTTCAATTGCGATCGCCGCCGCCTCGGCCGCGGACTGGGCCAGGATCATGAACACGGGTTCCATGCGGATGGAGCCATAGGCAATATGGCTGCTGGAGACGCAGACCGGTACGAGCAAATTCTCACACTCATTGTTTTTGGGAATCAGGGCCCGGTAGGAAATTTCGTAAGGCCGCGGAACCTGAATGCCGATGTCTCCCTCGTTCTGCACGAATCCACCAGCATCCACATGCCGCTGGACGTTGTGCGAATCCAGTGTGTAGGACCCCATGCCCACCGGTTCCGGAGTTTCTTTTCTGTCGAGGCAGTCGTGTTCCGTCATCACATACGCACCGACCAGACGCCGTGCTTCACGGACGTAAATCTGATGCGGCCAGTTGCCGTTGTCGGCAAATTCGTCCCGCGACAAACCCCACTGGGCACTCGCCTCACGAATATCCACCGGAACCCGGTCGTCGTTTGCCATGAAGTAGTGCAGACCCTGCTGATACTGTCGGTGTTCGTCCAGAATCTGCTGGCGTCGCTCGTAGCTGGCGGCGGGATAGTCATAATTCATGCCGATGTTGTCGGTGCTGAAGGGACCATGATTGTTGGTGTCTGTCTTGAAATTCGGGATCGGGTCAAATTTCTGAAAGTAGCCGTTCCAGCCACTTTCCAGAACGCGCGCCAGCAATTCGTATTCGCCAGGATCGTAACCGGCTGGTTTCGGAAACGGCACACGGTTGGGAGCATGGTTGGTCAGACAGACGCGATAGCAATAGGCCTGAACGCGCCGGTCCGCTGTCCCCTTTTCGCCCGGAGGCTGGTCGCTGATCCGTGGCAACAGGCCGCTCGCCGGGACTCCCGGAATTCTGTACGCAGAGATGCCGGGTTTGAAGTGATGAGCATGGTGAAACGTCCCGGCCTGAACGCCATTCCAGGTCTCATTGTATTGGCTGTTCGCTTCGCGCCCGACATGATGGCTCACCCCTGCCGCCGCCATCAGATCGCCTTCGTAAGTCGCATCGATGAACATGCTGCCGCGAAACACTTCTCCATCCAGCATGCGAATGGAGGCAATCCGTCGCCCGGTCAGCGTGACACCGTGCTCGCGATCGAGCCACCGCTCGCGATGCACCACAATTCCGGCTTCGCGAATCATTTCCTCAAAAACGGCTTCCGCAGCATGCGGTTCAAAAATCCACATCGTTCGCAAGGCACCATCAACAGCCGGTGTGCCCTGCCCCCGATTGCCGTAGTCGGACCGTTTTTGCCACCTCCAGGCGTCATCGCTTTGATAATATTTCCACAGCCGATGGTAGAACTCGCGCGCCAAACCGCCAATCACCGCCTTGTTGCCCGTATCCGTCCACCCCAGCCCACTCGCCGACAGACCGCCCAGATGCCGGTCAGGCCCCACGACAACCACATCCAGTCCTGACCGCCTCGCCTGCACCGCTGCCATCACTCCCGCACTCGTGGCGCCGTAGACAACCAGATCGTACTGGTGAGGCTCCTGGGCATGCACAACTGTGTCACAGTGCGCACCGCAGAGGGCCAGCAGCAAACATCCCACAAGCGGCGCGAACCAGTTCACGGGCCGCTCGGCGTTCGGTCCTGCTGTCCAGACGTCAGTTGGTTGCTGGCAAAAAAGCCGGATCATTCAGCGAGGCTCCGATGTGGATGAAGCGTGTGGATGAAGCGTGATCCCGCGTCTTCGTGCGACAGACGCAAGCCGGTCCGGGCAAACCTGTTTCGTTTCCCCTACCCCAGCATAGTGCGAGAGCCGCGTGGCTGGAACCATCAGCCCGGGAGTCCCGGAGCGGAGGCAAAAAGATTTCGCCGAACAGGCTTCCGGCCGGTGACGTACAGTTTCCGCCGGACGGGTTTTGAGCGGCGAAATGCCGCGTTTGCGGGGCTTGTGACCAGAGTTGTCACTCGACCAGCTGATGATAGGTGTGTCAGGCGGAAATTCAGGGGCAGTCAGGAACACTGCCCGCCAGCCACGATACTCGTAAGGAGGCGAACCAGCCATGCCCAAGTACTACGTTCATTCCGGAGCCGTTTCAATGGTCGTTTCGGCAAATGATGCAGAAGGCGCCGCGCTCTGGGCCATTCACCAGAATTCACGCTTGCCCGAACTGGTCGAATCCGACTGCGTCGACGATTTGGACTGGCAGGACATGTTGCCCGCCTGGGCCAGTGACGAATTCGACGACTCGATTGCGGTCAGTGAGCGCGGTCTGGGTCGAAACGATGCGGGACAATTCGCCACCGAAGCAGCCCTGGTGAAATACGGCCAGCTGCTGGTCGCCGTCGAAAGGCTGCTGGGAGAGTAACCGACCCTGGCCGATGATCGTGGAGTTGCCGCCAGGAGATCTCCCGCTTCCGTCGGATTTATCCGGTGGAGCGTCGATGATCAACAGCCTCGCCAGGCATCATCCCGTTTTTTTCACCCCGCTTCCGTCGGATTTATCCGGCGGAGCGTCAACTGGCGGCTACCCAAGGCAAACGAACAAAAAGCCCATTTCCGGAACCCCCTCATCCCCAGCCCTTCTCCCCCTCGGGGGGAGA